>JAOABT010000313.1 GCA_026418215.1 Clostridia bacterium
GGACGGCTATATCATTGTGAACTTTGAGATACAAACCATAAAGAATCAGGATTTCTCCCAACCGATTCTGGGTTATGCCAATAACACCAACTGCAATATGTGGCAGATGGAGGGCGGGCAAAACGTTAAGAAGGACAGCAGTAACTTAACCTATAGCCTTGAAGATGGGGACGTCGTCTTCTACTATGCCAACAAGAAGTCCAGCGACGATTACTCGTCGGGCGCAAACCGGTAGGAGCTTTCTTAAGGGCTTATTCAGCCAAACCCCTGATTGAAAGGCGCTTAGTCATACAACCCCCTGATTATAAACATACTATAAGACTCAAACCGTTATTCTCAAAAATTTTTGTAACAGAAACCAAATAACTCTGTAAAACACCTATTTATAGACTAATGATGATATCAGGGCCACACCAGCGACTGCCTGTCAGCTCTCAAACAGCACTTTACTGCTCATGAGGCCGCTTTTCATGGCCACATTCCTTAGGGTTCTGTTATACATGGCCGGGCTCTTCATTCTTTTCAGCATAATATTCGTTTTCAACGAGGAGACACGCTTGCGATAGCGTTTCTGGAAGCCGTCCAATCCATCATTAAGGCTCATCGCTAAGGCATAAGCACTTTTCATGGCGTAACTCAAACCCTCGGCGGAGCTTGGGCTAATAAAGCCTCCGGCCTCCCCAATAAAGGCACAATGGTCATTGCCCGTCAAAGTGTCTCCCTTACGGGGTCTTAGCAAATAGGCTCCTTCACGCTTGACGCGCTTGCCAAAACGGAAGCCATATTCCCTTAGATTACTTTTCAAAAGTTCAAATTTTTCATTGGCCTCTTTGTTTGGATCAAGGGCTGAACCTATGATCAAGAGCCCGTCCTTAGAGATGGTCCACGAATAGAAATCGGTAACGTCGCTGTCAAAAATAGCACCGTAATACGGAATGGTCTCATCTGTTTCAAACCATTCCTGGATACTGATGTATTTTCTCATGTTAAAGCTTTGGGGAAACAGCTGCTTTCTGACATTGGACCAGGCTCCGTCAGCTCCCACGATAAGCTTGACTTTTTCGGTATAAATCTTGTTATCATGTAAAAAGGCTATCTCATAACCTTCCTTTGCCTCGCTCAAGGAGGTAAAACGGCATCCCATGGCCATGTCGACCGATTCGGGTACAAGAGACACCAGCCACTCGTCAAAGCGTTTCCTGTCCATGTTAAAGTAGAAACGCTGATAGAACTGCTCGGTCAGATTATCGAAATCGATTGTACGGACTAGAAAAAGCTGGGGATCAACAAGAATACTTGTAGGAACAGCCAGCCCCATCTTGCCGAGCATGTGCTGTGCATCGGGTGCTAATAGGCCTCCGCAGCATTTAGAACGCTTTTCGTTCTCCCCTTCCACCAGGTCTCTTTTGTCCAGAAGCAGCACTTTATAATTAGGGTTTAAGAGCCTTGCCAGGGTTGCCCCTGCCGGGCCTGCACCAACGATTGCTATATCATAAGCCATTTTCTGAATGACCTCCTCTTACGACCATAAGCTTGTACTATTTTATCATAAAATGGCTGTCCGGCAAAGCTAATGAAAACACAAATGCCTCGCGGCAATGGGTGCTGCGTGCGTTCAGCACCCATGCTTGCGGGGCATACTTAAACGTTAACCTCTTTTGGAGGGATTAACCCATGAACTGCTCCAGATGCCTTCTTCCGATAACGAGTCCTTCCTTGACCTTTTCCTCGGTACCCTCGTATAGCGGATCTTCATGCTCTGTGCTTATAACTCCATTATAACCGATATTCTTCAAGGCTTGAATAAATTTTTTCCAATCGACCTGACCAAGACCGGGCATACGGAATCTCCAGTAGCCACCACCATGATCCCCGTCAAGGTTTCTATTGAACACGCCGTAGTATTTGAGCTTATC
>JAOABT010000358.1 GCA_026418215.1 Clostridia bacterium
TTGGAATAAGCTATGTGGATGATCTTGTGGCCTCAAAGAAAAAAATTCAGCTCTTTATATTATTTGTTCTGATGTTTGCTTTTGTTTTCATGACTATAGCATCAATATTTGTTTCCGCCAAGATATCGCAGCCCATAAAGCGGCTTGAGAGGCAGATGAAGAAGGTCGAAAAGGGTGAATTCGATATCTGTATAGATGTAAGCGGAGAGGATGAGGTGAAGAGGCTGTCCAGGACCTTCAACCTCATGGTCACAAGGATAAAGGACCTGATGCGTCAGAATATAGAGGATCAGGAAGCAAAAAGAAGGAGTGAGTTTGCTGCGCTTCAGGCCCAAATTAACCCGCATTTTCTGTATAATACCCTTGATTCCATCGTGTGGATGAATGAGAACAGCAAATATGAAGGCGTGACAACCATGGTTGCGGCTCTTGCGAAGCTTTTCAGGATAAGCATAAGCCGGGGTAACGAGATGATAACCGTGAGTGATGAGCTTGAGCATGCAAAAAGCTACCTGATAATTCAGAAGATAAGATACAAGGACAAGTTTGAATTTGAGATAGACAGCGAGCCGGATGTATTAAGTCATATGACGCCGAAGCTCATTCTGCAGCCTATTATTGAAAATGCCATATACCATGGCGTGGAAAAGATACATGAAAAGGGAATAATAAAGGTTTCGGCAGCAATAAAGGATGATAAGATACTTTTTCAGGTGACGGATAACGGTTATGGCATAAAGCCCGAGGTTTTAGCCGGGATACTGGACCGTGAACCCAGAGATACCAAGAAATCCGGCGTAGGCCTCAAAAACGTCCATGAAAGGATACAATTGTGCTTCGGCAAGCAATACGGGATTAAGATTGAAAGCTGTCTTGATGAAGGTACTACCGTAAACATATGGCTGCCGCTGGATGGAGCTGCTGGAGGTGCAAAGTGAGAAATTTAGTCAGATGGGTTGCAATGGTGGTTTTATTGAGCTTCATATTTGTATATTCGGGGTGCATGGGCAATAATTTGTCGGGTGTTGAAGCTAAAAAGACAGTAAATATAATTGTAAAAAACATTAAGGCAGCCTTCTTTAAGGT
>JAOABT010000386.1 GCA_026418215.1 Clostridia bacterium
ATGTGTATAAGAGACAGGGCATTGAAAGGAATACGGTACCTCCTCATTACAAAATAGAAAAGATGATTGAGGAGCTCGGCATTCCCTACGCTCATATAAGACCGGGCTTTTTCATGCAGAATATCTCGGGCATTCATAGCCTTGAGATCCGAGAAAGGAATGAGATATTCGTTCCAGCCGGTAAAAGCAGGACAAGCTTTATCGACGCACAGGACATAGGCGACGCGGCTGCAGCGGTGCTTCATCATGCGGAGCAACATAAAAATACGGCTTTTACACTGACGGGGCCTGAATCTCTAACCTATTACGAAGTTGCGGATATTTTGTCGAAGGTGACCGGAAGAACGATACGCTATGCAAAACCTTCTTTTTTGAAGTACCGCAGCATTTATATCAGGAAAAGGGGCTTGGAGAAAGGATATGTTAATGTCACCGTCATGCTCTATCTCATGACGCGTCTGGGAGCAGCCGAAAGGGTAACAAACGATTTTGAGCGGCTTATGGGCAGAAAACCAAGAAGCTTTATGGAATTTGCCCAAGATAACGTTAAAGCCTTTATGCCCTAGGACTCTTACTGTTGAACGGCACGTTTTTTCCAGTTCTTATGAAGAATTTACGCACATTTTGTAGCCTTCGGAATAACATGTATTAGGAAGCTTGTACAAAGGAGTCCAATATGTGTTGTTTTAGAAGAAATTGGGGGTGCTGTTGCAGATGCTGTTGCAGGCGAAGATGCTGTTGTGAGTGCTGTTGGAGGCGTTTTTGCTGTTGCGTCAGAGAATGTGAAAGATGGTAGGAAAAGCCTCATAAAATTTAGCCCTTCATAAGGAAGCCCATGCCAGTAGAGAGAAAAATAGATGGTCCGCATTTCAATAATAGCCTTCATCAAGGGGTTCGACTTGCTATCGAGCCTCTTTTTTTGTTTTATGTCTCAATAAGTCCGAAAGATAAAGCATTTTGCTTTAGGACATAATAAAGAAAGTGTTTATCGGAGGTACATGCGTGCTTCAATTGGTTTTACTGCTTATTCTCATATTGGTGAACGCCTTTTTTTCAGCATCGGAGATAGCGCTTATCTCGCTCAACGACAACAAGGTTAAGGCGCAAGCGGATGAAGGCGATAGAAAAGCACTTGCCATCGTGGGGCTTTTAAGGGAGCCGAGCCGTTTTTTGGCGACCATCCAAATCGGCATTACCCTTGCAGGCTTTTTGGCCAGTGCTGTTGCGTCCGAAAGCTTCTCGGATCCCTTGGCCAATCTCTTGATTGCATCAGGCCTCCACTTACCGCTGGCGTGGCTTAAAACGGCCTCCGTATTCGTTGTGACATTGGCCCTTTCCTACTTCACGCTGGTTTTTGGTGAGCTTGCCCCAAAAAGGCTGGCCATGAATAAGTCCGAGCCCATCTCACGCTTTGTGGTATCTGCGCTTACAGCCCTTTCACGCATTGCGGCACCCTTTGTCAAGCTCCTCACGCTTTCCACCAATGGATTGGTTCGCCTGTTTGGCGTCGATCCCATGGCAAAGGCTGACGAGGTGACGGAAGAAGAAATACGCCTTTTAATTGATGTAGGAGAGGAAAGCGGCACCATTGATCAAACTGAAAAGGAAATGATCAATAACATCTTTGAGTTCGACGACATGGTGGTGTCAGACATCATGACTCACCGAACGGATATCGTGGGCCTCGACGCCGAGGAAGAATTGGCCGGCATCATAGCCATTGCCACTAAGGAGCAGTATTCCAGACTTCCGGTGTATGAGGAAAACATTGACAACATTGTAGGCATTCTTCACGTGAAGGACCTGGTGGGCATGATCGGCTCGGGGACTGTCTCTTATACACAT
>JAOABT010000395.1 GCA_026418215.1 Clostridia bacterium
AAGAGACAGCTTTATACCCAAGGATTTTAAAGTAGAGTTGGCTGATTTTGAGGGCGGGCAGGTCGATGAGCGTATTTTGGAGGTCTGCAAGCAGATGTTCAAGGATGCCAAGGCGGATGGGATTTCCCTGGTTCTCGTTGATGGCTACAGAAGCTACAACCGCCAGAAGCAAATCTATCAGAGAAAGGTCGAAAGCTTTGTCAAGAAAGGCTATAGCCGAGCCGATGCTGAAATAAAGGCGGCCACCATCACAGCAAGACCCAACACCAGCGAGCACCAAACAGGCCTTGCACTGGATATTGTCACATCCTCCTACAAGGTGATGGACAAAGGCTTTTCAAAAACAAAGGCCTATCAATGGCTCAGTGAAAACGCTTCCCGTTACGGTTTTACTTTGAGATATAAAAAGGGCAAGGAAGACATTACGAAGGTCATCTATGAGCCCTGGCACTGGCGTTTTGTCGGTGTTGAAGCTGCGAAAGCCATGGCTAAGTCTGGCCAATGCTATGAGGAGTATCTTGGCGAAAAATGAGCCTGGTCATTATATCCCGAATATAAGTCTTCTAAAGGGTATATACCGTTTCATTGTTATTTCTCAAAATGTATTCCCGCAGCTGTCTGTATGCGCTTTTAACAGTGAAAAGCTCATGGCTTTCCACTTTTTTGTCTCCATTAGTCGGCTTAAGTTGATGGTTCCAAAACCATATCCAAATCAGCATCTTGACCAATTTCCTGCTTAAAGCGTTTTTTAAATTGGCGTTTCAAAGAATTGGCCCGCATAGTCTGATCTGTGCTTTTATAAACGTGAATAAGCATCCCACAGGCTTTTTCATCAAACGGATCTATGGCCATAAGCTTGTTCAGCACCCCCTCCGCTTCATGAAGCAAACCCTTCCTAATCAGCAGCAGGCTTAGCGCGTGGGATGTTTCTATAAATATGGATCTGTATTGCTCCCTCATGAGAGAAATCCAGTCGTCATAAGGGTTATCCTCCAGAAAATCACCCTTGTAAAGACCATTCATCCTCCAAAGCAGGTCTTCCCTTTCACCAGGGTTCATTTCTCCCTTTTTATATTGCTCATAGAGTGCCGCAAATTCCTGAACATCCGTTTTTATGACATTACCGCTTGCGATTTCAAAACCCGTCTTGTTCTCCATTATGAGTGCCTTTTCACTTTCGAAACCAAGATCCAGCCGCGCTAAAATTTTTCGCAATTCATATAACGCGACCCTTAGTGAGGCGTAAGCCGCTTTTGAATCGGATTCGGGCCAGAAAAGGAGAGCCAGGTTTTCTCTTGATACCGGCTTGCCGGCATTAACCAGAATATATTTAAGTATGCCGCTGATTTTGCGCGTTTTAAGCTCATTCTCAAGTGTTTCTTTTCCGTCGGTTATCATTTTGAAAGAGCCGAACAGTTGAACACTGATGATTCTACGCTCCTTTACCGGCTTTCTGTTCCCTTGAATGAACCGAAAGGGGTCGGATAAAACCATGAAAGGATCATTAAGCAATTGGGCTGCTTTTTCATTCCCAAAATAAAGACGGATGAGTTTATCGATGTATGGAAGGCATATCTTCTTTTCGGCTGCACGGGCGCAAACGCTGACAAGAGCTAGATAGTCCATTTCCCAAAAGAAAATATAATCGGCAGACTGTGATTCCTCGGCCCATCTTTTCAGATAGACCTGCTCCCGCTCAGCATTCCGATTAAGCCTGTATAAATCTGCAAGCTGAAGAAGAATGCCGCAGGCACTCTGGCGGGCCCCTTTTTTATGTGAGACGGAATAGGCCTGCAGCAGCAAGGTTTCTGCTAGGACGTAATCTCCTGCCTGCTTGGCGATTGCGCCTGTCATGCCTTGACAGAGCTCATAATAGCCATGTCCGATGCGGTATTTAAAGATATTATTAAGCTCTATCTCCGCATTCTTAAGACGCTCACCTGCAGTTGAAAGGTCTTCATCCCAAAGATACCGCGTAATCTTGCATATGCTTCCCAAATGAGGGCTGTTGCTTCTGCCAAACCCACCGGATGCCTTTTCAAGGCTGCGTAGGGCTTCTGTAACATTCCTGTTTTGAAAGTGTATAAAGGCGGACATATGGTAAGCATGTCCCCTTGCAAAATCAGAGTTATATTTTTCGCCAAGAGCAGACATTTCTGCCATCAACTCTTTTATCCTGTTCTCATCCCTCATGAGGCAGGCGCTTAGAAAATAGCCTGCAATGCCGGTTATTCTTAGTTGGTCATTGGTTAAGCCTACAGGGTGCTCCAAAACGCGATTCAAATGATTTGCTGCTTCCGTCAACCTGCCTGTTCTGTATAAAAGGAGTATATAAATGGACAAAAAACAATAGCTCCATACCGGATCCGGTATATCTTTCTTGTTGAACCACCGGTAAAGAAATGTCCCCAACTTCAGCTTCTCTCCCGCAACAACACCGATAATCATAAATAGAATCAGTTTTTTAAGCGAAAGTCCACCAGCCAAAGCGATACGGAGCATCGGCAAATCCTTTGTGACACTCTCCAGATAGCTGAAATCACACGTTTCAAACGCGACAGCCATAACAAGTGCAAAAGCATTCATACAATAGGACATATCATTGCTACGTTTGAAC
>JAOABT010000411.1 GCA_026418215.1 Clostridia bacterium
GGTGACCATCGGCAGCATCATCGGAACCTTTGTTCCGACATTCTTGACCATTCCCGTTATCGGAACCGGTAAAACCTTTTTCTTATTCGCTTTAATCCTTAATATCGTCTGCGGCCTTTACTTCCTGTTTTCAAGGAAAAACGCCCTCCGTAACGGCGTTACAGCCGCTGTCCTTATAGCCTTCCTGTTCATCCCCTTTAGCGATTCTTACGCTTTTTGGAAGTCCAACCTGCTCTATGAGGGCGAATCACTCTACAACTATCTTCAGGTTGAGGATACAGGCGATTCGGTCATTCTGTCAACCAATGTTGCTTTTGGCGTTCAGTCCATCTATAAAAAGGACGGCTCTTTATCTGGCTTGTACTATGAATATGCGCTTATGGCGCCTTATTTTCTGAAAGATTTGTCTGCGGATAAGAAGATTGATGCGCTCGTTTTGGGATTAGGCACAGGTACCTTCTCCAAGCAGCTTAAAAAGTACATTCCGAATGTATCTACGGACGCGGTTGAAATTGACGGCAAAATAGCCGAGCTAGCCAAGAAATATTTCAATTTCAAGGACACGGACGCAAAGGTCTTTATTAATGACGGCCGCAGCTTTTTTATGACGCCTGATGCCCGTAAGTACGATATCATTCTGGCAGATGCCTATCAGGATATTACTGTCCCCTTCCACATGTCAACCCAGGAGTTTTTCACAATAGTCAAAGAGCATTTGAAACCCGGCGGCATCCTCGTTGTCAATGTCAACATGAAGTCGGGTGATTTCGCTGATGTTCCCGAATATCTCTCCAACACGGTCAAAAGCGTTTTCAATAAGGTTTACCGAGTGGATCTCGATCAGGCCACAAACTCACTGCTCTTTGCCAGTGACGATCCCGCTATTGCACATAACTTTGCGCAAAATACCCCGGCGCTTATTCCCGAAACCCATGACCTTTACAATATCGCCCGCTATGTCGGCGACAGTCTGACTGAAATGAAAGAAGCAAGGCTCATCCTTACAGACGACCTTGCTCCTGTTGAAATTTTGGGTCAAAAATCCTTAAACCGTATTGTCAGTCAGGAAATCGATGCCATCCGGCAGGAGATCAAGGGAAAGAGCCCTGCCGAAATCTTCGAATACCTTACGCAATAGGCTTCTCCTTCTCGGCAGCCATGCCTGAGAAAACCAGACCGGTCGTCGCATCGACGGTTACGGTGGTTCCGCTTCTTAAAACCTCGGTAGCATGAGCTGCACCGCAAATAACGGGAATATCCAGGCTTAAGCCCACAATGGCTGCATGGGAGGACAAATCGCCCCTCTCGGTGATAATGGCCTTGGCGCGGCGCAGGATACTCATAAGCTTATTGGAGGTCTCGGGAATGACAAGTATTTCTCCTCCATTAAAGCAGTTCATCGCTTCTTCCTCGTTCTTACAAACGCAGAGCGTGCCTGTTGCAGACTTCTGGTTAACCCCAAGCCCGCGGATGAGTATATTTCCGACAATATGAACCTTTAAGATATTGGTGGTTCCAGGAATGCCCAGAGGCAAGCCGGCTGTTATAACCACCAGGTCGCCGCACTTCACAAGACCCGCTTCAGTAGCCTTTTCTACCGCGTGCTCGAATAACTCGTCGCTGGTTTGCTTCTCTTCAAACATCAGCGGTACAACCCCCCAGGACATGGCCAGCTGGCGATAGACCTTGCTGTTGGTGGTGCAGCTGATAATCGGGCATTCCGGCCGGTATTTGGAAATCATTCGCGCCGTGCTGCCCGTTTTGGTAACGGTAATAATGGCCGCCGCATCAAGGTCGTTAGCTGTTGTACATGTCGCATGGCTGATGGCGTTGGTAACATTGGAGCCCGATTGAACCTCCATTTGATTAAAGCGCTTCTTATAATGGATGGCCGATTCAGTGCTGACCGCAATCTTGGCCATGGTGCGCACGCTCTCAATGGGATACTTACCAATGGAGGTCTCGCCTGAGAGCATGATGGCGCTGGTCCCGTCGTAAATGGCGTTAGCGATGTCACTGATCTCCGCACGGGTCGGCCTTGGCTTTGAGATCATGGAATCCAGCATTTGTGTGGCCGTGATGGATTTCTTGCCGTGTATCATAGCCTTCTTTATGAGCATTTTCTGTATTCTCGGCAGCTCGTTATAGTCAATTTCAACGCCCATATCACCCCGGGCGACCATGATGCCGTCGCTGGCCATGAGGATTTCGTCGGCGTTTTCAACACCTTCACAGTTCTCAATTTTCGCGATGATATGAATATCCTGGCCGCCATTTTCCTCAAGAAGCTTGCGAATATCAATAATATCGGTTGCCGTTCTGGTAAACGAGGCCGCAATATAATCAAAATCGTTCTTGATGGCAAATAGAATGTCCTCAACGTCCTTGGGACTTAAATAGGGCATATCAAGCCTGACACCCGGAACGTTGAGGCTTTTTTTGTCTTTGATGGGACCGCTGTTCATGACCTTGCAGATGATGTCTGTTTCAGTGGTGTCCAGAACCTTGAGCTCGATAAGGCCATCATCCATAAGGATTCGGGCCCCGCGATTGACCACCTCGGGCAGGTTCTTATAGGTCACTGAACCTCTCTCTGCCGTCCCAAGACACTCTTCTGTTGTCAGGATAAAGCGCTCATTCGCATTGAGCTGCACCCCGCCGTTCTCAAAGCAGCCCAGGCGGATTTCCGGCCCTTTGGTGTCCAATAGCAGTGCTACAGGCTTTTTCATTTCCTCACGCACTTTCTTGAGGGTTTGCACGCGCTTTAAATGCTCCTCGTGGCTTCCGTGTGAGAAATTGAGGCGGGCTACGTCCATGCCCTCAATGATGAGGCTTCGCATGATGTGCTCGTCCTCAACCGCCGGTCCCAGGGTACATATGATTTTCGTTTTTCTCATGGTTTATCTCAAACCTTTCATGGTATTTTTAGTTTGCTTGTTTTTAGAATACCCGCAATAGCTACCTATCATTTATTGTAATTTTGATACGTGTCTTCGATGATAGGCGTGCTGTTTCCTATTACTTATTCTCATGGGCCAGAATGTCTTCGGTATAAGCTCTTAGTACCTCGCCGACACTCCAGGCCTGTGCGTAGCAGCCTCTTGGAATAACAGGCTCGTTGCCGTCAAAAATCTCGGCAATAGATCCCACACAGCCATCGTTCAAGTGGTCCTCAATGGGCTCGATGAGCCGTCTTGCAATAGCGACGCTTTCAGCACTGGCGTCATGCACCTTGACATAGGCGGATATAAAGCCGCCAAGCGGGAAGCCCCAGGTTGTACCCTGATGGTAGCAGCCATCACGGGTAATGAGCTGGCCCTTGTAAATGCCCTTGTATTCGGGATCTTCAGGAGACAGGCTTCTTAAGCCGTAAGAGGCATACAAGTGCTCGAAAACCGTATCAACAATTTTCTTTTCCTTGTCTCTGGGCAGCATGGTATAGGGCAACGACACCGCCCAAATCTGGTTGGGCCTGATCCTGGGATCGTAGTCATCCACCACATCATACAGGCAGCCTCGTTCCTCATTCCAGAATTTTTTATTGAAGGACTCCTTCACTTTTTCGGACAGCTCCGAATAGGGCCTTGAATCCTCACCATAGTGGCCTGACAAGCACTCCATGACCTTGAGGGCGTTGTACCATAAGGCATTGATTTCGACGGGCTTGCCATGGCGCGGGGTCACCACCCATTCGCCAACCCTGACATCCATCCAGGTAACCTGGTCCAGGCCGGAGCCTGCATGAATGAGGCTGTCGGTGTCCATATAAATTGAGAAATCAGTACCCTTTTCATAGGCTCTGATAATTTCTTTCAATTTGGGATAGATCTCATCGCGGATGAAGGCGTAGTCCTCATCCTTGCCGGTGTAGGACAAATACCTCTCTACGGCGTAGAAGTACCACAGCGAGGCATCAACCGTGTTATATAGCGGGTCTTGGCCCTGATCGGGGAACATGTTGGGCACAAGGCCATTCTTGACGTAATAAGCAAAGGTTTTGAGTATGTCACGTGCCTCATCAAAACGACCTGTAGAGAGCGTCAAGCCCGTTAGTGCAATCATGGTGTCGCGCCCCCAGTCGGTAAACCAGGGAAGTCCTGCGAGCACCGTCTTAAGACCCGTGGATTTTCTATAGACGATGAACTGATCGGCGGCCTGTACCAATCGTTGCGCAAGCTCATCCTCATAGCCTGCCTTGTCTTTCAAGCCTTTGATTCTTTGCTTGGCCTGTTCTATGACTTTGAACGCATCACGCGGATAATCCTTTTCGATGGAGCAAATGATGGAGACATTGGTTTTTTCATATGGAGCCAGCTTGATAACAATATCGTACGGTTTATAGTGGTTATCAATAGCCGCCATGCCGGTTTCGATTTCAGTCACATATTCCATGTCGCGCTCGTAGACATCCTCGCGCTTAATGATTTCGCCGCGGCTCACAAAGAATTTAATCTCAATGTCCTTGTTTTTTTCAGGAATGAGGGATATCTCGCCGTTTCTGCTCGAGCATTCAAACTTGAGATCCGCCCTTTCGCTCACATCATGGTGGCTGCGGTAGTTGAAGAGGGGCGTCAGCTTTAAAGCAGCAGGCTTGTTCCCGTTGACAATCTCATACCCTATGGCTGTTGTATTCTTGCCATACTCCATGGCAATGGTCTTTGTGACGAGGATGTCCTGGACCTGATGCAGGAAGCTCGGCAGCTCTTCATAGACAAAGCGCTGCTGCGTGAGGTAACCGTCGGTGGTCCATCCGGGCTGACGGTTGGAATAGAGCGGATACTTTTTATTGTTAACGGTGATTTCTTCACAAACCTTTGACAGAAGCATGACGCGGTCAATTGGCGGGTAGATGCTCGCAATCAGCATTCCCTGATGCTTGCGGTTATGTGCTCCGGTGATGGAGCTGCCGGCGTAGCCGCCAAGTCCGTTTGTTATGACCCATTCTTTTCTCAAGCCCTCATCCAGGGTTCTCCAGTGTCCTTTACCCAGTTTCATTTCTACGTACCTTTCTCTATTAATAAACTTTGACAATTGCAATTAATAAATACGGTATTATTCTAACAATAAAGCCCTGTGAAGTAAAGCTTGCCCTGACGGTTCAAAACCAGGAGATTGGTAGTACCGCTTTCCATAGGTTTTGGTATAATAAAATTTAATGGACAAATTAGAGAAAGGTGATGTTAGCCATGATAAAACGACAGCTTGGCCAAACCGGTCTTGAGGTCACGGAGCTCTGCTTTGGGGCGCTCCCGTTCGGACCACTTCAAAAAAATGTTGATGTTGTGACCTGTACCGAGATTGTCATAAAAGCCCTTGAAAGCGGCATTAATTTTATAGACACCGCCCAGATGTATCTGACCTATGAGCCTATCAAGCGCGCCATGAAAGCCACGGGTATCCGCCCCATCCTTGCAACAAAATCTACCGCTTCCGATTACGACTCCATGCAAAAGGCCATAGACGAGGCACTGCTGCTTTTAGATGTAGACTATATTGATATCTTCCACCTCCATGCGGCAAGAGCCAACGACAAGGTATTTGAGGAGCGTAAGGGCGCATGGCAGTGCCTTAAGGACAATAAGGCCAAAGGCCGAATTAAGGCTATTGGTATGAGCACCCATTCCGTTTTAGCAACGCGTGCTGCAGCTCAAAACCAGGATTTGGACGTTATTTTCCCTATTATCAATATTAATGGCACTGGCATCCTCCACGGAAACCGCGAGGATATGCTGGAAGCCATTGATTCCTGCGTTAAGGCCGGCAAGGGGCTTTACATCATGAAGGCCTTGGGCGGCGGCTCCCTTATTGACCAGTATGACGAAGCCATGACATTTGCCAGAAGCATCAATGGAAGCGCATCAGTTGCACTTGGAATGGTCAATCCTGAGGAGCTCGACTTCAATTTGAAGTACTTTGAGGGTAGGGATGCTAAAACCCTCAGCATGCCCTCAACAAGGGGTAATAAAAAACGTTTTATTGCAGTGAAGTATATTTGTAATAACTGTGGTAAATGCCGAACGGCTTGTCCTAATGAAGCCATTATTGAGAAAGAAGGCGTTTCCTTCATTGATGACAGTAAATGTCTTACCTGCGGCTACTGTGTAGGCGCCTGCGACTTATTTGGTATTCGCATGATTTAAGGCTACAGCACACGGAGGCCGGGTATGATTTCGAGAGGGCTTAGAATCGTACTATCCGTGTCATTACCATTGTTTTGGCCATTGCTTCGGCCCGTGGCAGAGTCTCGGTACTCCTGATAAACAGCCAGTAATACCATAAGATCTCCCAGAATGACGAAGATCGCAGCATATAAAGCAAGCAGCCTTAAGTTAAATCGCGGTCCTGAACAAGCCATAAGGCCCTCCATCGTTCGCCTCATTGCATTAATTCATTGTATTCAAGCTCATTGATTTGGTTCAATGAAAAAGTCCTCCCGCTGTAGTCACCTACAGCAGGAGGCTTTTCTTCCGTTTGTATCGATATATTCTCTAGCTTTATTCCTTATCACTCTTTTTAGACTCGTTCATCAGGCCCGCTCTTCTATTTAGATCTTAATCTTAGATTCTGCAGTCTTCTTTACATCATCCAATAGCAAATTAAGGCAGCTTAACATTCATAACGACTACTTTTTGGTGATGTCGAATCGGTCATGCTCAACAGTTACGCCTTTTTCAATATGATAGGAGACAACCGAAATGTGATCGCTGTAAACCCTAAAGGTCGTGAATACAGGATTATTGGCATCGTAGAGCACCTCGGTCCAGGTTCTCTTCTTAGCATCGTAATACTTTTTAGCTGCGCTTCCGCCGGTCACATAGGTCGTTCCAGCACCCGGCGCAACCTTCTTGCCACCCTTCATGGTGGTTCTTAAATAGGTATGGTCATGGCCGTTCAATACAAGGTCTATACCCGCCCTATCAAAGGAAGGCGCAGCAAGCTTTCTGAATTCAGCCTCATCATAGAAGCCAGAGTAAATACCTCTGTGCATCATGACAATCTTCCACTTCTTATCGGATGCTTTGCTGTTTTGTTCTACCCACTGGAGCTGAGGCTGAAGAGGCTTTTGAGTATCCAAAACCATAAAGAGCGCATCGCTAGTCTGGAAGGAATATGCGTCTTCCTTCAGGCCCGAGGGACCATTTTCCGGGAAGGTAAAATAAGACGTGAAGTTGGTGAGCTTGGCGTCACCCGCATATTCATGATTACCCGGTGCCGCCGCCATTGGGAAGCAGGAGAAGACATTTGAGCCTACATTGAAAAGCATACCCCACTGTCCCTTGTTTCCGCCGTTGTCTGTCAAATCACCGCCCATGAGGACAAAGGCAGGATTGACCGCCTTCTCTATACCTCTCTTCAGTACATCACCAAAGACCTGATACGAAGCATTATCGGCAGATTGAGGATCGGTAACAAATACGAAGGAGTAAGGCTTATCATAGGCGGGTGTGGTCATTTCATAAGCCGAGCTGAACCTTCCCGTAGCATCTCCTATACGGTAGATGTAGGCTGTTCCGGGCTTCAGGTTTTCTAAAATAACGCTGTGCACCCTAACAGCAGACGTTTTCTGCCCGTTCACCAGAGAGGTTTCCTGGTCGGTACCCAAGGCAGCTTGAATACCCTCTGTTGAAAAGCTTCCTGTAAAGGTACTCTTTTCAGCATATTGAACAAGGGTTCCTGCTTGTTCTTTGGGTGTGATATAGTTCATTGCTATGGCGCCACCTGATGCCGTAAGAGTAAGATTTAGGTCTTGGGGCACCAGACCTGCATTCTTATCGCTGATAATAAGACTTGCAATATTACTGATAACACCGGCTTTGTTAGCCTGCACCTTTACTGAGGAGCCGACGGGAAGGCTTGTCAGAAGGGTGGTTTGAGCCTTTCCAGCTTTATCGGTCTTAAGGGCTGACTCCTTTCCGTCAACAACCAGGGTCGCTCCTTCTACAGGCGCTCCATTACGGTCTGTCACGGTAAAGCTTGTTATGTCACCTTCGGAGAAGCCATAAGCCTTTAAAGTCATACCATAGTCAAAATTCACATTCATAGATGGCAGTATAAAGCGCTGGCTGTCTTTGTTCTTGCCCAGAATGACCGCACTAAGCCCGGTGGTAATGCGTGTGGCTCCCTGGAGCGTCGTTTTGGCCTTGAAGGTTACGGTTCCAATCTTTGAAAGGGCGCTGCTGGAAAGGTTGGTAAGATTATCGATCTCAAGCACGATCTTTCCGGCCTTTTCGTCAATAGCGTGAGTGAGAACCTTGCCTTTCTTGACCCAGCCCTCCAAAGCAATCTGCTTGCCTTTAGCCTTTGTATCTGCATCAATGAGTTCCAGCTGACTAGGGTTATAATAGAGTGTTACATAGACCTTCTTGAGGTTTTTTGGGTTTTTCGCACTCACAGTCGTGGTGAAATTGCCGCCTGAGTAGAAGGTGGGACTTGAGGAGGCAATAATCTGGGTTGAACCGGTGTCTACAGTAAAAGAGGTTGTCAAGCTGCCCTGATTGCCATTAAGGTCTGCATAATTGAGTACAAGGTTGTGGAGGCCATCAGCCAGGGGTGTTGCAGCGCCTAAGTCACCCTTTAATGTGACATTACCATTGCTGATAACCTGCAATCCGGTTGCAGGGAGTCCGTCTATAAGCACTTGTATGCTCTTGGTATCAACACCTGATCCATTATCTGAGATTTCCGCTGAGAATGGCACCTTGCCTGATTTTTGAACCGATAGGGCGGCGGGTGTCAGAATACTGGCTGCAGGAGCCTCTGTGTCTACCGTACTATCGCCGTAGACGCATCGTATGCGGTCAAAATACAGTGTTCCCTTGGATCTCATATCATCGCGCGAGCACATGATACGAATGGGTATCTCCAACGTAAAAGGCCCTTGCTTACCCACAGGAATCTTGGCCTCGACATATTTCCATCCGGTCCAGTCAACACCTCCTGTAAGGGTGTCGGTCCTATAGTCGGGTGTAAAATCGATATCAAAGGATTGGCCCTTACCGTCCTTCAGTCTGGCTCTAACCCAGTCTTTACCGTTATTACCGTAAACGTACATACCAATACCTGTAGGATTTTGAGGTAGTACGATAGAAGCTGTGTTGCCGTTTGAATCCTTCCTGAAGACATAAACACCGGCAACCCCCTTCTCCACGCCTGCATCTAGCGTAAAGTCGTAATCTACCTTTAGAAGCTTTGTGCCGGAGCGGGCAAGGGAAGCATCCTCCACAACTGATGCCGAGCCGCTCTTAGCCCTTACCGTTGAGATACCCCAGACAGATCCGTTTTCAAAGTCCTCGATAGATCCGGTACCATCCGATACAATGACATCAACGTAGGTCGACAGGGAACCATAACGAACGACAATCCTCCCCTTACCCTGTGCATCGGGTGATAGAGTCAACACACCCTCATTATTGATGGTACCAATATTACCTTCTAACTGCCAGGTAAAGGAGGTATCGCTGGAAGCCACCTTGGAATCCTGATAAAATGCCTGACAGCTCAAGTCCTCAGTATCACCCGGCTGGAGTGTGACGGTGCTTTTATTAGGCTTTAAGGATGTTACGCTGTCCAGTACCGTCAAGTTCGCAACGCCGTAACCCATACCACCTCCGGCCATGATCTGATAATCTCCGGGTTGGGTTGGGGCTGTAAGAACACCC
>JAOABT010000043.1 GCA_026418215.1 Clostridia bacterium
GCGTTATCTACGCGGATGGTATGAAGGAGGGGATTACCGAGAACAAGATGAACACCTTGCGAGGAGCCAGGAGCTTCATTGGTGTTACCAAGGACAATATGCTGGTCATGGGAACCGTACCGAATGTGACGGTCAAAGAGCTGGCTGAGATTGTGAAGAGCATGGGGCTTACCAACGCCATGAACCTTGATGGCGGCGCCTCCTCAGGGCTTTACTACAAAGGAAGGTATTTAACCACACCGGGACGGAAGCTTAGCAACGCCCTGGTGGTGACCAAGCTAAAAACACGCCCCAAGAGAATCTTACTGAACAACAAAGAAATTATCCTCGAGGCTGACCCCTTCATAACCAACGGAGCAACCATGGTACCTGTTGAAAACCTTGCAAGGGAAATGGGGCTTAGGCTCCAAAAGGATAATACCGGTATTACGCTCTATAGGGGAAATCAAACGCTTAGGATGGCCTACAATAAGGCAGGCATCTGGCTCGACGGGATGGAGCAAAGCTTTACGGCACCGCTCCTTAATCAGAACGGCAAAGCCTTTGTTCCCATCAGAGCATTTGAACATTTGGGAGCTGTGTTGAAGGTGGACGATGCTCAAAATGCCATCCTCCTTCAGATGGAGGTCATAAAGCCAATGGAGGCCTATAATCAAGCCGTAAGCGCTTTGAATGCGGGTAACAGGGATCAGGCCGAGGCACTTTTATTAAAGGCTGTGGAGGCTGATCCGGGACTCTCCTGTGCGCTTGCAAGGCTGTATCGGATCTATATCGATAGGAACGATGCAGAGAAGGCCATTGTGTATATTAACCAGTATCTGAGTCTTCAGAAGGATGATATCAGCGCCATGAACAGCCTGGGCTGGCAGCTCCTTGCGGCTAAGCGCTACGAGGAGGGGCTTGATGAGTTTATCCGCATCACGACCCTTACACCCAACGATCCTAATGCCTATATAACAGTGGGTGATATCTACGGCTATTGGCATTTCAACAATCCTCAGAAGTCGCGAGAATACTATGAAAAGGCACTTTCTCTGAATCCAGGGGATGCAACCAGGAATCTCATTCTTCGAAAGATTGAGAAATTGCCAGCAGGCGAATAAAGTGGTTGATGGCAAAAAAGAAGCCCACCAGAACCAAGGTTCTGATGGGCTTTTGTTTGGTACTAAGCTTTTGCGGACCTTTGAAATGTAGTGTGCAAAAAAACAACGTAAGCCTGCCCGGCATGTGGAGCAGGCTTTTATTTTGAGCTGCTTTTTGCAGGAAGAGAAAGGTATAACTTGCATATTTACAACGTGAATGATAAACTTTTTTAAGGTAAATTCTGTTTTTTCATTTTTTAAGGATGGAGAAATTGCTATGACAGAGAATACAAAGCTTCAAATTAACGACAAAAACCATCTTGTTATTGGCGGCTATGACTGTGTGGCGTTGGCACAGGAGTTTAAGACACCTCTGTATGTACTCGATGAGGCTGTTATACGCGATAATATGCGCATGTATAAGAATGCCATGGATAAATATTATGAAGGCAGGGGCCTTGTCCTTTATGCCAGCAAAGCCCTTTGCACCATGGCCCTCTGCAAAATAGCAGAGCAGGAAGGCCTGGGGCTGGATGTTGTTTCGGGAGGAGAGCTCTATACCGCAAAAAAAGCAGGCTTTCCTATGGAAAAGGTCTATTTCCACGGCAACAATAAAACCAGCCAGGAGCTTTGCGAAGCCATTGAAGCAGGCATTGGGCGCATTGTCGTCGATAATGCCTACGAGCTTCAGCTATTGGACAAGCTGTGTGGGGAAAAGGGCAGGACGGCCAAGATTTCTGTTCGCGTGAAGCCCGGTGTTGATGCCCATACCCACGATTTTGTCAAAACCGGCCATATCGATTCCAAGTTCGGCGTTGCGCTTGAGAACGGTGAGGTCTACGAATTCGTTTCTCTTGCCAAGAGCCTCAGGAATGTCGAGCTTGTCGGTCTTCACTGCCATATAGGCTCCCAGATTTTTGACCTTGATCCGTTCATCGAGACGGCAAAGGTTATGCTGGAACTGATTGCAGAGCTTAAGGATCATTACGGCGTCATCATTTCCGAGCTTAATCTCGGCGGCGGCTTTGGCATCAAATATACCGAGAAGGATGACCCCGTTGAATACGACAGCTATATCCAGTCGGTTTCGGAGATCGTCAGGGCTGTATGTCAGGAAAAAGGCATCGAAATGCCTTATATACTGA
>JAOABT010000488.1 GCA_026418215.1 Clostridia bacterium
TCAGCAGTAGTCCGTTCTATTGTAATTCTTTCAACCCTGCTACCGAATGCATCCTTAGCATTACCTCTGGTCGCAATGGCCACGTCGTGCCCTTTTTGTAATAGCGCCTTGACCAAATGGACTCCAAAAAAGCGCGTACCGCCCAAGACTAATACGTTCATGCTAATCTCCTTATTAAAATCCTTGTAAATAAGAATCCATCCATCGACAAAACGGGGCTGATCCTCATCTTCATGCTAAATGTCATTTGCTCATGTGTCAACTTTTAAACATATGTGAGCTAAATAATTGCTACTCTTAAATAAATTAATCGCAAGACTGATTCCGCTTAAGTTTGAGCATCAACGTTTTATATGAATTCTTATCGCCTTTCTTTGTGTGGCAGAAGCACGTAATACTAAAAACAAAAAAGACTGACCCCATCGGAGGCCAGTCTTGGTAATGCGGTAGACTTTGTTTTTAAGAAAAGGTATTGGCTGCTTACAGCCAGCTCTTGTATGGTTGCAAGCACTCGACCCGTCGAAGAGCGGGACACCCAGCCTAATAGATTTACGTGGATGAATACTTGATACTGGAAAGCCACATGTCTCACTTTTACATTACGAGTTCGAAATTTCCTTAATAGAGGTAATAAAGGAAGCCATGTTTTGAATCTCCGAAGGAATGATGATCTTGGTGGCTTTTCCGTCAGCTGCCTTTTCAAAGGCTTCAAGGCTTCTGATAGCGATGACTTCCTTGCTGAGCTCCTGCTCCTTGATCATTTTCAAGCCCTGAGCCGTTGCGTTCTGGATTTTGAGAATGGCTTCGGCCTGCCCCTCTGCCTCACGGATGGCCGCTTCCTTCTTAGCTTCGGCACGAAGAATGGCGGATGTCTTTTCAGCCTCAGCCTCGAGGATGATAGACTGCTTTTTGCCTTCAGCGACCAAGATGTTGGAGGTCTTCTCGCCCTCAGCTCTTAAAATGGATTCGCGTCTTTCGCGCTCTGCTCTCATCTGCTTTTCCATGGCCGCCTGAATGTCTGCCGGAGGAATGATATTCTTAACCTCGACGCGGTTGATCTTGATGCCCCAGGGATCTGTGGCTTCGTCAAGGATGATACGCATCTTCGTATTGATGATATCACGTGAGGTCAAGGTTTCATCGAGCTCCAGATCGCCGATGATATTGCGGAGTGTCGTAGCTGTAAGCATTTCAATAGCCATGAGCGGGCGTTCGACGCCGTATGTATAGAGCTTCGGGTCTGTGATCTGGTAGTAAACGATAGTATCAATCTGCATCGTAACGTTATCCTTGGTGATCACAGGCTGAGGCGGAAAGTCCAGAACCTTTTCCTTCAAGGAAACGCGATTGGCAATTTTGTCGATAAATGGAATCTTAAAATGAAGTCCGACAGACCAAGCTTCCTTGTAGGCCCCCAGACGTTCAATGATGTAGGACTGGGCTTGCGGAACAATTTTAATGTTACTGATGATAATGAGGATGGCGATGATGACAATGGAATAAACAAACCATTCCATAGATGAACAATACCTCCCAGGATATTTATTAAGGTTATTTGGAGACAATGAGCTTAACGCCCTCAATAGCCTCTACTACATCTGTAGAACCATTTGAAATGGAAGAGCCGTCCTTGCTCATGGCCGACCAGATCTGCCCTTTGAGCTTGACCTGCCCGGTTGTATGCTCCGATATGTCCATAATGACAAGGCCCTTCAAGCCAATGAGTGCATCAAGGTTGGTTTTATGGGTTCCTACCTTGAGATACTTCACTGCCACGGGCCTTGTAAATATCAAAAGAACCGAGGAGACAACCAGGAAGGCAAGAATTTGAATCCATAGAGGCACATTGAACAAGGCCAGGAAGAACGCGACCAAGGAACCTGCCGCCAGCCAAATCGTCGTCAGGCTGATGGTGGAAGCTTCAATGGCAATGAGTATAAGCATCAAACCCAGCCAGGAATAAACGTACAGGGTGTCCATGTCAAAGTCCTCCTTAAAACCAATCCATCTTAATTTACGATGAAATAGCTCTTTTTATGAGCTCTTATTCCGCCATACGTTCTTCCTGATCGGCAACTGTTCCCGCAAAGGTCTTTAAATAGCATCTTCTTCTTCTATGGATGCGGGTTTCATAATTTCTCCACATGGAATGAACAGCATGGTTAGTTTCAAGCTCCGGAGACGCAATGGCGTGAACAACCCCGTTTTTGATGGCCGTGCGGGTGAGCTCGTCAAGCATGACATAAGGCACACCCTTGGAGCGCAGCTCGGGGCGGATGGCAACCAAGTACAAATCCAAGGTGTCATTTTTCTTAATCGCTCTCAAGAAACGGAGGAAGCCTAATGGGAACAAGCGGCCCTTGCTCTTCTTAACAGCCTGCGCCAGGGACGGAATGATAATGCCGAAGCCTGCGAGCTGGCCGTCCGGTCCCTTGATGAGACTGACGTATTCCACATTGACAAACGGGAAGAACTGTTTCAAATAGCCCTGAACCTGCTTGTCGGTTATGGGAACAACGCCGTAAAGGTGCTCATAGCCTTTGTTCAGAAGATCAAAAATCTCAGGAACGTATGGCAGCAGCTCCTTGCTCTTCTTAATTTCCACAACGCTCAAACCGTATTTCTCCTTGGCTTTCTGGGCCAAAGCTGATATTTTGCTTGCGGGATCGGCGTCGGGCATGGTGATATCAATTTCGATCCACTCGGCATCCTTACGGTAGCCATGCGCCTCGATATGCTTCATATAGTAGGGGTAATTGTAGATGGTAATAAAAGTACCCATTTCCTCAAAGCCTTCTACGAGCATGCCTTCCTTGTCGAGGTCGCAAAAGCCAAGAGGTCCGTGAACGCCTTCAAGTCCCTTGTCCTTTGCCCAGTTTTCAACAGTTTCAAACAGAGCCTTGGAAACTTCAAAATCATCAATAAAGTCGATCCACCCGAATCGGGCGATACGCTTTCCCCACTTTTTTATAAAGCTGTGGTTGATGATTCCGGCGATTCGGCCGGCAACCTTGCCATCCTTATAGGCCAGCCACATTTGGGCTTCACTGAACTCAAAGGCCGGATTTTTACTCTTATCCAGCGTAAAAAGCTCATCCGATATGAGTGGCGGCACCCAATAGGGATTATCTTTATAAAGTGTGAAAGGAAATTTGATAAAAGTTTTCAACTGCTTTTTACTGTCTACCTTGACAATTTCAACCATGTTGTACACTCCTTAAAAAACCTTGGACAAATCAAGTACCATTATACCATCTTAAGAAACACACAACAACTGAGGTAGTAGGAAACACCGTCAATCATTGTCTTGACGTTTCCTACATATTCTTCTCTGCAACGCTGGCCAGCGGGCTTCTTTCAACCTGCTTTAGCGCTACATGTCCGGTAATAGCAAATTGCTTCATTTTATCGACGGTATAGACAAGCCCGTTACTCCTGGCGTCAACAAGAACATTATCAATTTGATTGTCGGACGGATCGCCAATAAACACAAATTTGGAGCCAAAACCGGCACGTGTGAGCATGAGCTTTGCCAGGTGCGGTGTAAGCTCCTGGGCCTCATCCACTATGACCAGCGCATTACTTAAGGTACGGCCTCTCATATAGGTGAAGGTTTTGGTCTCAATAACACCTCTCTGCTTGTAGGTCTCGATGAAATGCTCGACCGAGAAATCGGGCTTTTCAACACGCTTAACGGGTTTCCCGTGCGGATCTTCCTTTGCGTTGTTCCGCACATTCATGAGGTTTTCAATGGCATCATAGAAGCT
>JAOABT010000552.1 GCA_026418215.1 Clostridia bacterium
GATGTGTATAAGAGACAGGATACTTGGTGTTGGCCGGGTAGAGCGCAGCTTCAATCGCATCCTTTCGCGGCGAGCAAATGGGCCCGGGCGGCAATCCCTCATTCTTGTAGGTATTATAGGGGCTTGCAATTTCAAGATCCTTATAGAGCACCGATGTCGTGCGCCCAAGTCCTTCATAGACTCTTGCATACTGGACGGTGGCATCGGATTGAAGCAACTTAACCGTTTTGCTCTTCAAACGATTATGGAAGACACTGGAAATCTTTTTGTAATCGGCAGGAAACTTGGCTTCCATCTCTATGAGCGAAGCAAGCGTGACCACCTGATCCACGGTCATGCCAAGCTCCTTGGCGCGGTCGTAATATTCCTGGGTAAACACCCTGTCAAATTCATTAAGCATTCTCGTAATGAGGTCTTCCTCAGTCCAGCCCTCGTCCATTTTATAGGTGTCGGGATAGAGATAGCCCTCAAGCGGGAATTTACGTGTGTCTGTAGCCTTTATATCTTTTAAGAAGTTATACTGCTTTGATTCCCTCTGGCAAATTTTCAGGAATTTACCCTCATCAATATAACCCTGCCCTGCCAAAATATCAGCCGTTTCAATGAGCGTTTTCCCTTCCGGAATCATAATGTCCTTGGTCGGGTTCTTGAGCGGCTGGCCGGTAAGCCGGATCATCAGAGCATAATAGTTCATGTCCTTGGTGATGAGATACTTTCCAGCTTTATAGGCGTTGTCAAAGCCCATGATCTTGGACATGAGCCTGTAAACAGTGGTATTTTTAACAAAGCCCTGAGCTTTAAGCTGCTCTGCAATGGTGGTAGTTCTGGCCCCCGAGGGTATTTTGAAAACAATGGCGTTGTCCTCTGTCAGAATCTTATCAGCTTGCGTTGTTCCGTCAACAATGTAGCGGTAGCCATAAAGCGCGCAGCTCATAAAGAAAATCATGCAGATCAGAATGAGAATCAATATCTTTAAAAAGATATATCGCTTCTTCTTTACCTTCTTCTTTGGGGCCATCTTCTTGAAGCCATCCTGCTCCAGGGGCTTCTTGAGGGTATTACTTCCTTGCACCACTCTTCACCTTAGCTCTCTGTTCGGTATTAAGAATCTTCTTTCTAAGGCGGATGGAAACCGGTGTGATTTCAACCAGCTCATCGTCCGCAATAAATTCGAGATTCTGCTCCAAGCTCATATTGATGTAGGGAGTCAGCTTCAAGGCTTCATCGGAGCCCGATGCACGCATGTTGGTAACATGCTTCTTCTTGCACACATTGATGACGATGTCCTCATTACGTGAGCATTCGCCTACGATCATGCCCTCGTAAACCGGAACACCCGGTCCAATGAAAAGGTTACCACGCTCCTGCGCGTTGAAAAGCCCGTAGGTCACTGATTCCCCTGTCTCCCATGCAATAAGCGCACCACGGAGGCGGCTCTTGATTTCACCCCTCCAGGGCTCGTAGCCATGGAACACATGGTTCATTATACCATTTCCCCTGGTATCCGTCAAAAACTCTGAGCGATAGCCGATGAGCCCTCTTGCAGGAATCTTAAAATCCAACCGGACATAACCTTGGTTGGCGCTGTGCATATTGACCATTTCGGCCTTCCTCATGCCGAGCTTTTCCATAACGGAGCCCATATTATCTTCAGGAACATCAATGACGAGGTATTCTACAGGCTCGTAGATTTCACCGTTTTGCTCAATGGTGATAACCTCGGGCTTGGAAACCTGGAACTCATACCCCTGGCGGCGCATGGTTTCAATCAATATGGACAGGTGCAGCTCACCACGGCCTGAAACCTTGAAGCAATCGGGAGAATCAGTTTCCTCGACTCTCATGCTCACATTGGTCTCAACCTCGCGGAAGAGTCTGTCACGTAAGTGTCTGGAGGTAACATAGGTGCCCTCTCGGCCTGCGAAGGGGCTGTTATTGACCATAAACTGCATGGAGATGGTCGGCTCGTCGATATCCACAAACGGAATGGGCTCCGGGAATTCCTTATCGCAAATGGTTTCGCCAATGGTAATGTCGGAGATACCTGACACGGCAATAATCTCCCCGATTGAGGCGCTGTCGATGTCGGAACGCTTGAGTCCGCGAAAATTCTGAAGAGAAGAGATTTTAACCTGCTGGACCTTGCCGTCTCTCTTACAGATAACAGCCTGCTGGTCACGGCGGATGGTTCCCCTTTCAACACGGCCAACGGCAATTCTTCCGATATACTCATCATAGTCGAGTGCCGAAACAAGGAACTGAAGCGGTGCTTCAATCTTGCCGATAGGCGCGGGAACATGCTGCAGAATGGGATCAAAAAGAGGCTCAAGATTATCGGACTCATCCTTGAGGCTAAGCTTGGCATAACCGTCTCTTGCCGAAGCGTAGACAACGGGGAACTCGAGCAGGGATTCATCAGCCCCAAGCTCGATAAACAAATCAAGGATCTCGTCGATGACTTCCTCGGGACGAGCTTCCTTCCTGTCAATTTTATTGATAACGACAATGGGCTTCAAGTGAAGCGCCAAAGCTTTTCTTAAAACAAATCGGGTTTGCGGCATGGCGCCTTCATAGGCGTCGACGAGAAGAAGAACGCCGTCTACCATTTTTAAAATACGCTCAACCTCACCGCCGAAATCGGCATGGCCGGGTGTATCGACAATATTGATACGGGTATCCTTGTAAAGCACAGCCGTATTTTTGGACATAATGGTAATGCCCTTTTCACGTTCTAGGTCATTGGAGTCCATAACGCGCTCCATGACTTTCTCATTGCTTCTGAAAATACCGCTCTGCCTGAGCATGGCATCGACAAGGGTAGTTTTTCCATGGTCTACGTGTGCGATGATGGCTACGTTTCTAAGCTCGTTTCTAATACTTTCCACTTTATCACCTGCTGTTTTTCTAAAGGCATCATTCATAAAATAACATTCTATTTTAAATTTGAAGGGCTTTACATTTCCCTTAAATGCCCTGAAATATTCTACTTGTTTCGTACTCCACTGTCAATGAAATGTTCCCGTGGCGGGCTTTACGGGCCATCAGCCCCAAGATGGTTTGGAGGTATTCCCAAATCATATTGAAAAAAATATTTATGAATTAGTAAACTTATATAATAAGAAAGCCTCAGTCATGCTATAATCAAATTTACGTGTTATTATTTGAAGGCTCTAGGAGCCCTATTCAAGAAAGAATCATTATTATTGCAGGAAGGTGTTTGGCCTAAGGCCCTTATGATGCTAGAAAATTTTAAAAAGAAGCTTAGTCCCATCGTAACCAATCCTACTGTTATTATTGTTTTCAGCTTCCTTTTTGTCATCCTTATAGGGAGCGCCCTTTTGACCTTTCCGTTTGCCAGTGAAAGTGGAACCTCCACCCCCTATATTGACTGCCTCTTTACGGCAACCTCGGCCACATGCGTAACAGGGCTTATTACGGTGGATACGGCGGACCATTGGACAACCTTCGGTGAGCTGGTCATCCTTTGTCTTATTCAGATCGGCGGTCTGGGCTTTATTACGCTGGCTACCTTTTTCCTGTCCTTCATGCGGCAGAAGGCCGGCCTTAGGAGTATGATGCTGGCTCAGGAGTCCATTTCGAGCTTCAGCCTTCAGGAAACGGTTCCCCTCGTCAGGCAGATTATCCTGCTGGTATTCGGCATTGAGTTTGCCGGGGCTTTCCTGCTTTCCCTGGCCTTTGTTCCGCAATTTGGTCTGAAGGGCATTTATTATGGCTTTTTCCATGCCATTTCGGCCTTTTGCAATGCAGGCTTTGATCTTATGGGCGGTTTTAAAAGCATGTCTGCCTATAACAATAATCCGTTGGTGCTCTATACCATTGATGCGCTCATTGTTGTAGGCGGTCTTGGCTTCATTGTGTGGAAGGATCTTATCGATTACCGTAAAACTAAAAAGCTCATGGTTCATACCAAGATGGTGCTGATCATAACCGCCGTTCTTCTCGTATCGGGAAGTCTTTTCATCTATTTCGTCGAGTACAACCAGTCGCTTAAGTCCTTAAACGTGGGTGAAAAGGTCAATGCCTCCATATTCCTATCTGTAAATGCCCGAACGGCAGGCTATGCTTCTACCAACCTCGATGCCATGAAATCCATTACTAAAGTCTTTGTCTCCATGCTGATGTTCATAGGCGGAGCCTCGGGCTCCACGGCCGGAGGTATCAAGGTTAATACACTTGGCATCATGATTATCGCCATTATTTGCGTGATTAAATCAAGCGAATCCACGGTGCTCCAACGCAAGCGCATACCGGGCAATGTGGTTATGAAGAGCTTTGCAGTTACGGTTTTAGCCGGCGTTCTGGTGTTTACCGTCACCATGCTGATCAATCTCATGCAGCCACAGCTTAGCCTTGTCAATACGCTGTTTGAAGCCACTTCGGGGTTTGGAACAGTGGGTCTCACAACCGGCATCACGCCCCATTTGCATACGGGCAGCAAGCTGCTTATTATTCTCAGCATGTTTGCCGGACGCGTAGGCCCCATTTCCTTTGCACTCGCCTTCAGCCTTCTTAAGAAGAACCCCTCCAATACCGTTTACCCCGAGGGTAAGTTCATTGTGGGTTAATAATCATGGCTCATGCCCTCATACGTTCGTCAAACCTTCGCTTCAGACCTTCTATCAGGTTTTCAAGAGTGATATAGACCGACGGAAGGACAATCAACGTCACAAAAGTTGAGATAGACAGGCCTCCGATGACCACAATGGCCAAGGGGGCCTGAATTTCACTACCTTCCTTACCTGCAATGGCCATGGGCAGCATACCGATAATGGTGGTCAAGGTCGTCATTAAAATAGGCCGCAGCCTCAAGGGCCCCGCCTTTATGATGGCCTCTTCACGGGTCATGCCTTCAGTCCTGAGCCGATTGACGCAGTCTATCAATACAATGGCGTTATCCACCACAATCCCTACTGAAATGATCATCCCGATAAAGGCCGGAATGCTTAAGGTGTAGCCGGTTATCAGCAGCGAAATAAGACCTCCCGTCAAGGCCAGCGGTACAGATAGCATCATGGTTAAGGGATGCAGCAGCGACTCGAATTGCGCCGCAAGCAGCATATAAACGATGAGGCCTGACAAAATGAGCGCATTGAAAAGCTCTTTAAATGACGTATAGAGATCCTGCTGCTGTCCTCCATAGGAATAACTGTAGCCTGGAGGAAAGTCATACTTTTTGAAAGCTGTGTCAATGGCTTCTGTGGCCTTGTTCAAGGCAATGCCCTCAAGATTGGCCGTAATAGAAACCGTTCTTTTCTGATCCTTTCGCGTAATACTAGGCGGCGACTTCTCCGTTGTGACGGTCGCCAGCTCGGACAGTGAGACCTGCTTGCCCCTTGGGCTCTGAATAAACAGTGTTTTCAAATCCTGAAGGCTTTTAACGCTGCTATCAGCATAGCAGACCATGACATCAATTTCAGAGCCGCGGTATTTGTATCGCGTGGCTACCATTCCCTTGATTTGCGATTGTATGCTCTGCCCTACCCTGTCTCTTATACACATCT
>JAOABT010000572.1 GCA_026418215.1 Clostridia bacterium
GATGTGTATAAGAGACAGGATAAGGGCAGCATTCTTTACGGTTTCTGCCAGCTTTCTATCGTACTCCAATCGGATATACAGTGAATACTCTTCCTTGTCGGTACAGAAAAAAACATTCTTTTCGTTCTGATAAGGCGTTGATAGGATGACCTTAGCCGCGGGCACCGAAACTGTTCCCGCCAAGCTGGCCAGTTCCATGCCTATAACAATTGCTATAACAAATACCAATAACATCAAAAGCTTTGCGCTCCTCTTTTTCATTGCTAACACCCTCGCTCTCCTATTTCGTCACAAAAGAATATCTCACATCAGTCAATGGTCTTCCGTCGGTGGATTTTATGAAATGCGTCAGGCATAGCGTATAACGGCATCCTTTATGGTAGCCTTCTTTTGGAGGCGTAACCTTGATGGTTTTTGAATCAGTCATGCTGAATTTCACTCCAGTAACCAGGTTACCGTCGGCATCAACAAGGTAGATATTCTTTCCGGCAACCAGCGTTGAGGCATTGATCGCGGCATTAAGCTTCAATATCCATGTTTTATTACATGGAAGCCATACCTTGGATATTTACACCCATTGTACACCATTCGTAAAAAATGAGGCCATCAAAGTGCTTGATACATATGCTTTGTAGGGTTTTTATTGGTAAACCATCAGTAAACCATTCCAGCCGATTTTTAATGAATTTAGACGGTCTTATACACCAATAATTGGTAAAATATCAACCACTCGAAGGAAACTAAAAAACCTTGAAATACTGATTATATCAGCGTTTCAAGGTTTTTGGCTTGGAGCCCTCATCCAGAGTTGAACTGGAGACCTCATCCTTACCATGGATGCGCTCTACCTACTGAGCTATGAGGGCATATTTAATTGGCTGGAGCGGGTGAAGGGAATCGAACCCTCGCAATCAGCTTGGGAAGCTGATGTTCTGCCATTGAACTACACCCGCATGCACCATGTCATGCAGCGAAATTTATTTTAGCACAGAACCTAAGGGTTTGTCTAGTACTAACATAAATTTCTATGTTCATGCCAAAACCAGTTGTCATCCTGTATAATGAAAATTATATCACATAGAGACCGGAGGGCGGAATGGAAAGTTTTAAGGTGGCTCTGCTTCAAATAGAAGCTCAGAAGGATATTGAGCTTAATCTTCATAAAGGCCTCGAATGGTGCCGTAAGGCTAAGGCTTTAGGGGCCGATTTGGCGCTTTTCCCCGAGATGTATCAAATCGGATATTTTTATCCTGAAAAGGATGAAGACCCCGAGGCATGGAAAGGGCAGGCTATCGGGCCTGACAGCAGCTTTATTCAAGCTTTCAAAAGCCTTGCTGTCGAGCTGGATATGGCCATTGGCCTCACTTACCTCGAGGCGTGGCCTGATTCACCCCGTAACACAGTTTCTATCATAGATAGGCACGGCCAGATTGTTTTAACCGCTGCCAAGGTACATACCTGCGATTTTGGTGGCGAATGGATTCTTACACAGGGTGAGGACTTTCATGTTTGCACCCTCGATACAGGCAAGGGTGAGGTCAAGCTTGGCACCATGATCTGCTATGACCGCGAATTCCCGGAGAGCGCCCGAATCCTCATGCTCAAGGGGGCTGAAATCATTCTGGTTCCTAATGCTTGTGGATTAGAGCAAAACCGCAAAGCTCAGCTTATCTCACGTGCTTATGAAAACATGGTGGGTATCGCTGTGGCAAACTACGCCAAGGGCGACTGCGGCGGTCATTCCATGGCCTTTGACGGCATCGCCTTCAGCGACATAGATTGGAGCTCCAGAAATATGCTGCTTTGCGAGGCTGGTGAGGAAGAAGGCATTTTTGTTGCTGAGTTCAATCTTGATGCCCTTCGGAAATACCGTTCAACTGAGGTATGGGGGAATGCTTACAGAAGACCGGGGATTTACGGCGAGCTTTTGAAAGAAGATGTAACCGAGCCCTTTATCCGAAAAAATGTCAGAAGGTAATCATAAAGACTTCCTAGCCGGGATTTGCTGCACATTTTAACTAATTCATCAAAGTAAGGGGAATTTGTATCAGATAACGATACACCTCCTAAAGGAGACTGAGAAACGGTCTATTACCTTTAAGAGGTGTTTTCATGTGGTTTCATATTGGGAGTCCCAGTATAAATTGCTGGGCTAGGTGACTGAAAATTCTTGGCCACTCTACCTTTTCTCTATTTAACTCAAAATAACCGGTAGCAAAGAACCGTTTAAACAGATAATCTCCGATACTGATAAACAGATACGAAACGTAACCAGCATTTGGCTCAACCCTTTGGCAGTTTGTAGCTAAACCAATTCCTACTAGAGACACAGCCGAGCTTTCCGTAAAGGCCTTTGGCTTCTGTGCTGAAACCCGCTATGTAGGCCACCTTGATGCCAGCCTTGTAAAGGCGCTTGAAGCATTCTCTGATATTGGCTTCAGCACAGATC
>JAOABT010000603.1 GCA_026418215.1 Clostridia bacterium
GAAATTTAAGGGTCGCCATACCGCCGGTCTTTATGTAGCGGTTTAAGACCGTGGTATGGAATTTGAGCTCGTCATACTGGATGCTTTCACTACGGTGGTCCTCAATTTCAGATTGAATCCAGGCTTGCACCCTGGGAACATCAGAAAACGCAGCTGTGTTCTTCTTTTCAATCGCCAGAAAGGCTTGTGTGATGGCCTTTTCAGCCATGGCCTTGAGTTCCTGGAGGTTTAACTCCGAAAAATCCTTTATGACCATGGGACCATACATACTTTCAGCCCCTGAAACACTTTTTGGCGTTTCCGAAACCTCAAGCTCTCTTTCTCTAATACCCTTGAGCAGGTCGTTTGTACCAAAAAGAACGTTTGAGATTCTTCTGATTCTATCGCGTACAAAAACGCCTAGAATAATTCCAAAAATAGCAATGCCTATCAGAGTGCCGGCAACGGCTGCCATATCGCTTAACCTTTCCGCTTATTCAGCGCTGTCTAGGTCACAAAGAACCCAATCGTGCTGACCGGTGGTAATAACGCTGTTGCAGTATTCACATTCACCCGCAGAGGTAATCTGTGTGGGTGCACCGCAATTGGGACAGTTAGTGGTGCTCTTGCCGGAATTAACGGTCGTTACGACACCAATGCTTCTCATAAACTTGAGGTTGTAGTTGGTATAGAACTCGCGGTTCTTGTCACCCTGTACGACCTGCTTAGTGTCGGCATCAATGATATAATCGTTCATGCGAGCCTTCAAATAAACGGTCAGGTATTCGTATTGGTTATCCAGGCTGTAGTTGGTCAGCATGGATTTGTTGATGCAGATTCTTTCAACCACATTGATGGTGTTGTTGCGTATGTATTCGTCAAGCTGTCTGCTATGCTTGTTGAAAAGCGCCTCACATTCGAAGGGACGGATGATCTTCCAATCGCGTTTTGTCCAAGCATCCTGAAGGGTCATAAAGACTTCTTCAGACCAGGAGAGGAACTTCTGGCTGGAGAAATCCGGGTCCTTTTCACGAATCTGGGCTTCGATGGACTGGGTCATGTCAATGGGCGCGGGTGCTGTAAAGCTCTCAACCGCTGATCCTACACTTGCTCCGCCGCCATTCTTATTCTTGCTGGCAACGACAACGATAATAACAATAATGATAACGGGTATTGTAAAAACCCCCAGGCCTCCGCCCGAGCCGCCGGAACTTGAATAGCTGTGACTTGAGCTGGATCTGGTGCTGCTTCCTGAAGATCTGCTGTAGCTGTTGTGATTCCCTACATCAGCCAAAACCTGAAGCTGGATGACTGCAGAGAAGAGGAAAATGCACAGAAATAGAAAGGCAAGAATTCTTGAGACTTTTTTCATATGAGATTTCTCCCTTTTGATAAATTTGAGACAGGACAGAACAACGGATAAATTCATTACATTTTATTCCATTATAGTATAGCGTATCACAGCCTGCAAGTCCGTCAAAAGCTCAAAAGCATGCATATTGCCTTGATTATAGCTTAAAAAGCGCGGTCTTTTACGTCATGGGGCATATTTTAGAATCTATATAAAAAGATTAACTTGAAAGGAAATGCCGGTATTTCCACCGGCATTTCCTTTCCCCTAAGACTCTACTCCTCTATTTGCACCTTGTTCAGATAATGTCCTATAAAGCCAACAGCTCAAATTTAAGGGTCAGAAGGTTAAAGAGCAGAAGTTTGTTTCGAATGGGTTCTCCCTTTTCCGTCAGGAGCTTCACAGCCTCCGAGACTTGCAGTGATGCCGCCAGACAGGGTGTGAAAGAAGGATTCCCATTGCGATTGACCATTTTGGTTTGCCGTTCACCATAGAGCTTCTGCAGGACGCGGTCTCCCGGAAGAATTACGCAAACCTGGCCGAACCAGCCTGATATGGCACCATGGACCATGGGCAGGTTCTCTTCCTCACAGGCCTTTTCAAGAATGAGCCGTCCCTCCATATTGTCGAGGCAATCCATGACGATATCATGTCCCCGGATTATCTCCCGGCAATTCTCTGCCGTAATCTCCCTTTTTACCGGTACGACCTCCACATTGGGGTTCACATCGAGCATACGCTTCTGAGCCTCATAAGCCTTGCCCTTGCCAAGTGTGGAATCCATCGAGAGTATCTGGCGGTTGAGGTTGGAAGGCTCAAACACATCCCTGTCCACGGCTGTGATGGATTCAACGCCTAGGCGGCCGAAAAGCTCGATGACATAGCCCCCTAGACCGCCGCAGCCTGTAACACATATTCTTTTCTTTTTTAGGAGAGCGTCCTCCTCGGAGGAAAGCGCTCCCAGGTTTCTTAGATAACGTTCCATTCTTACATCCTGATAATCTTGACCTCTCCGGGTTCAAATCTCATGGAGAGATTCCAGTTGTAGTCAAATTCATAAATATCTCTGGGCATACTATGGGTGGAATAAAGCATGACGCCATGGCGGGCCAGATTTCCCGAAACCTCCCGTATGGCGTGAAGATGGACGGTCAAATGCTGACTGTTATAGACATCTGTATTGGCAGCAATAATAAAGATATTATTGTCCGAATGCTTCTCCGATCTCTTATCATTATCAATAAAGCCAAAGGCAATTCCCGGATCAGTCGGGCTATTAAAGCCTAACGGAACCAGATTCTCAAGCTTTGTAAAGGTATCAATATGAGCAGAACGGAAGGCTGTCAATAATTCCAGCGCATCGGGAAGATCCCAACGATTCGGGTTGAGGTAATGCAGCACATACTTGTCAAAGAGGGCCAGCTTTCCGTAATAGGGGTCCTTGGAATCCAGTACATAGGCTTCATTAGGACGGCAGTCCAGACCGGTATTCATGGGCTGAAGCTCATAAACCTCCTGGCCGGAATTGATGAACGGAACACCATTTGGCATAAACAGATTGAGGACGGTCAGCATTTTTGACAGATTTCTGCCGCCATCGCGTGCTGCAAGCCTAGGTGTGTCATGGGTTTCACCGCAGGCAAACATGGGACATGGCAGATGGCGCGTGTCGTAGAAGAAGCTGTGGGTCTGGTGATCCCATATTCTGGGCTCCTTCATAAACCCATTGCCGATGATCATGTTGTAGCCGGCCTGGCGAGAGCTTTCGGCCTTCTCAGGATACATCTGCTCTGCAATAAAGCAAAAATCGGGGTCCTTCTTGCGGGCCTTTTCAATAATCAAGGCTACAAGCTCCTCGGGGAGGGCGTGGCCCATATCAATTCTTGCGCCGTCAATGCCAAAGTGATTCTGATAATAAGGGATGATATCCGATAAGGTATCCCACAGGCCTTCATTGCGAATCTCACCGTGATAGAGATTGGACTTTATCACGTCAAACAGAATATAGGGCTCATAGTCGCGGTCGTGGAACTGTTTAGCCTCCTTGGGGTGGTCCATATACATGCGGAAGAAGGTCACATCCGTCCATGCAGGCTGGGGATCGTTCACATGGTCAGAAAAGGCCGGTGCTACAGTCATGTTGTATTCTTCCTGAATGATGTCCAGAAGCTCTGTCTTCTCAGTGGCGGCACGTTTCTGCACCCTCTTCCACTTCACGGGATCGAGGTCCTTGGGGTTCTTCCTGAAAGCAGAGAT
>JAOABT010000003.1 GCA_026418215.1 Clostridia bacterium
GCGCGTAAGAGTTTAAACCGCTTGGGCATGAACATGAGCACAAGGAGGTTCTTATGCGCGAGAAATTAATTGAACAAAAACTGGTTCGGGCAGTCAAGGCTGCCGGAGGAATCGCTGTGAAGCTTGTCTCGCCCGGTTACGATGGGATGCCCGACCGCCTTGTTCTTTTTCCAGGTGGGAAAATGGCCTTTGTTGAGGTCAAGGCTATGGGATGTAAACCACGCCCCTTGCAGATAAGAAGGCATGAGCTGTTACGAACTTTGGGATTTCTGGTATTTGTGTTAGACGATGAGAGGTTGATTGGAGGGATACTCGATGAAATACGAGCCTCATGAATATCAGGTTTTTGCTACGGAATATATCCTCCAGAATCCTATTGCTGCAATCCTTTTAGATATGGGTCTTGGTAAGTCAGTGATTACACTGACGGCCATCTTCGACCTGACACTGGACAGCTTCCTAATCCGAAAAGTTCTGGTCATTGCGCCACTCAGAGTGGCACGTGATACATGGCCTGCAGAGATTGAGAAATGGGATCATTTGTATGGCTTGAAATATGCGGTTGCAGTTGGTAGCGAAAGGGAACGTAAAGTGGCTTTAATGCAAAAGGCACAGGTGCACCTCATCAACCGTGAAAACATCGAATGGCTGGTTACAAAGAGCGGACTGCCTTTTGACTACGATATGATTGTGGTCGATGAGCTGTCATCCTTCAAATCTCATCAGGCTAAGCGTTTCAAGAGCCTGCTGAAAGTAAGACCTTTGGTTAATCGGATAGTCGGACTGACAGGTACACCCTCAAGTAATGGCCTAATGGACTTGTGGGCTGAGTTCCGACTCTTAGATATGGGCCAGCGGTTGGGACGCTTTATCGGAAACTATAGAAATTCCTTTTTTGTGCCGGACAAGCGTAACCAACAAGTTATCTTCAGCTACAAGCCAAAGCCTGGTGCAGAGGAAGCCGTCTACCGCCTTATCTCGGATATTACCATTAGTATGAAGGGGTCGGATTATTTA
>JAOABT010000064.1 GCA_026418215.1 Clostridia bacterium
GTTCCGGATAGGGCACATAATGTATTGACAAGCTCCTCCGTCCACAGCTTGTGCTGAGGAATTTCCATCTCATAAAGCCCCTCAAGGGCCTCAATTGTGCTGTTTTTCAAGCCTTCTAGGCTGCCGCTTACTTCCATAAAAACCTTCCATTACGCTTCCGTTTTGAACTGGCTAACCGAGCTGACCATGTCCTGAGCCTTATCTATAAGCTTTTGAGCGGCTTCTGCCACTTCCTGCGAAGAGGTGCTGGATTGCTCGGTGGAAGCCGATATTTGCTGCGATGCCGCTGAGATTTCTTCAGATCGCTGAGAAACCTCACCGATACTTCTTATTATGTCTTGCTTTTCCCCATCTATCAAACGAATGTTTTCGCTGATTTTGTGAATTCCGGGAGTTACCTCATCGATATTTGAAATAATCTCTTTGAAGGAGGCAACGGAGCTTGAAATAGTCTTAATTTCACGGTCAAGCTGAGCATTCATTGCGGTTGAGGTTTCCATGAGGGCTGCACTCTGCTGAGACACGCTTTCTAGAAGCGAGTTGATGGTCTGGGAAGAATTCTTGGATTGCTCAGCGAGCTTTCTGATTTCATCCGCTACCACAGCGAAGCCACGTCCCATTTCACCTGCTCGAGCGGCCTCAATGGAGGCGTTGAGGGCTATCATGTTGGTTTGGTCAGCAATGGAATTGATGACGTCGGTAATCTCATAGATTTGTGAGAGCTTAGCGCCGAAATTCTCAATGGTCACATTCATGCCACTGAAGGCAGAAATGATATCCTTAAGCGCTATTTCCAACGCAGCCAGATCTTCGTTACTGAGATGTGCCTTTTGATCAATGGTACTAATCTTTTTATTAATATTCCCAATCATGGCCGTAACTTGCCCCAGCTTGTCTCCAAAGGATGCGACTGCGCGATTGATATTATCAAACTCTGAAGCTTGATGTCCTGTGTTGCGGGCTACGCTGTCAACAGCCTCTGAAACCTCTTTTGACGTAGCGGCCAATTCCTCGGACAGTGCCGATAACCCTTCAGAATACGACATCAGATTATGGGATGTACTTTTAACATGCACAAGTGATTGACTGAATTTCTTTCTAAAGCTGTTGATGGCCTGAGCAATACTTTGGAATTCGTCCTTTGTATGGACGGTCACATCCTGAGTCAGGTCACCCTCTGCCATTTGCTTTAAGGCATTGCGGATTTTTCGGACATTGTTGCCGATTATCCTGGAAAATACGGCACCGCCGGCAATGGACAACACCAGAATAACACCTGCGGCCCATAAAATAGACTGGCTCAGGCTTTTTTCAACATGTACGAACATGCTGACTTCCTTGTCGACCCCTACAAAGGCTATGACCTTGCCGCTGGAATTCTTGATAGGAGCATAGGCGCTGAGAAAGGTACCTAGTTCATCTGTAACTGGTACCAGATTCACGGCTGCTTTGCCTTGCAAGGCCTGCTTCATCTGATCATCCAGAGGACCATACTCCTCGTCCAGGGCTCCCGCTTCATCACCGACTGAACCGTCAACAGCATAAAGGGCCTTTCCGCCGGGTCCTTCAATCATGGTGTAGACAAAGCGAATATCCTTGAAGCTTTTATAGCGGATAAGGTCATTTTGAATGGCCATATATTCGGGGCAGTCCATGGTCTTTTTATCGAGTACAGCCTGAAGCTTGTCACCGTCTACGGCCTTAACAGCATCAGCTGCGTCCTTTAAAAGCTCATCTTTTAAGGCAGAAAATTCGTTTGTGAAGGTAATACCGTTAAGCGCAACCACAATAGCCATGGCTACCAGCATCAACACGGAGATCATAGCAAGAATCTTCAATCCGAGCCTTTTCATCACATAACACCCCAATACTCATTGTTATAATGATTATACCCTTAATTTAGGCATATGTCTTGGGAAATTACGCGATATCTTGGCTAATTATGTCTGTTTCTGTTGGTCAGTATGCCAGATTCAGGATATTGTAGATATCCTCCTGCTTAGCTTCCTCAGGATTAAAGAGCATGGGAATACTCACCCTTGCAAGCTCAGCTATCTTTCCAAAGTCCGATCTCACCACACCGGCCTGGGACAGACAAAGTGGGAGATCTAGCTTCTCATGGTATTCCATGAGCATATTTCTAAGGGTTTGTATACTTTTCCTGCCCCTTTCGTGACTGGGCGTATCTGCAAAGATTTCGGGCCCGGCAAGCTGGATAAGCAGCTCACCATAGTATTCGTCGGTGCTGACCCTGTTATATTCCATGCAGTGGGGTAAATGGATGCATACTGCTTCCTCATGATTAAGCCTTGAAACCTTTTCAACGCCATAGGCGACAGCATGAGTAATACCAACCATGGCATTGGAAAATGATGCGTCTGCGAGGATTGAAGCATTCAGAAGACCGAGTCGGGCTTTCCGGTCGCGGCTGTTCTTCACTATCTTCGGGAGATTATCCCGTACGAGACTTATGGCAGACATGGCATAAGCGTCACTGAGGGGATTTTTTTGCATGGAGGTATAGGCTTCAATGGCATGGCAGAGGGTATCGATGGCAGTGGCCACTGTTTTCTTCAATGAGAGGTTGAGGGTGGCCCTGGGATCTATGACTAAGGCATCAGGCTCTTTGTAAATCACTTGCGAATTTTCTGGCTTTGATAGGGTAGGCGCAACCATGGCCATTCTTATCTTCCTCTTGCAACCCATATTAGAAGGAACGGCTATAAAGGGCGCATTTTGAATGGTCAATCCGTTACCATCCATCAATTCCACTGTATCATGAGCGCTCCGGGAGATATGCTCTGCAAGAAGCCGGCTTGCTTCAATCACCTGCTCCTCTCCAAAAGCAAGTATAGAGTCGCAGGCGCACTGCTCAAAGGCTTCCAACGCTTGTTCTGCTGTGGTAGGCATATCTTGGACCTCTGTATATACACCTCCAAGAACAAGGCTTGAGCCGTGGAAAGCCTGGTTGAGCGTAGCAACCACGCCCTCGCTGATAAAGGTTTTCGACGTAATCAAAAGCGGGCGCTTCGCCCCCAATCTTTGAAACTCAAAGGGTATATTTTCCAAAGC
>JAOABT010000110.1 GCA_026418215.1 Clostridia bacterium
ACATGATACCGAGCCTTTGAGACAAAAGCTTGGCCATGGTACTCTTAACGGCTCCCTAAGGTCCGTCAATTGCAATTTGTGAAGGCTTCACAGCATACCCTCCACTACAGATAATCTCAAACAACACGATGGCCTGTGCCGATAGCCACCTCATTCAGATGCAAAAGCCCTATGCCGAAAAACACGGCTACGCTTACATGCTCGCCCGAGCGCGCAACGCCGATTTTACCACCTACATTAAGCCCCAGAGCCTTTGGCATCACTTGGGAAAGAGCTTCACGGGCTGCCCCGGCAACTGCCCCCTCCTGTGCGTGGCACTCCTCGATAACGCCTTCGCGCTTAGCTGAGACAACCGCCCTTTCAACAATTCTCATGACACTGTTTATAAATTCTCCGCCGTAATCCACGGCCGCTGTTTTGATTCCTTTGGTCAGGAACTGCTTTTTAAGCTCCCTTTCCTCATCTCTATCACTGGTCAGTGCAATCATGATTGCGGCCTTGACAACGTCCTTACTGCCGTAATGCAGGTTCTCGGTTTCCATTCGTTTGCCCTCTTTCGGTATGTTCATTATCGTTCTGTCACAGATATCATTAAGCTTTGGCCTCTTTTGATGTAATCAGGTTATTGGGCCGTTTATCATGCCTATTTGCATGGAAGATTAAGCCTAATATTTTGATTATATTGCAAGTTTCAATCCCCTGCAACGAATATCTTAAACAGGCGGTTAATGCCCGGCTTCACCAGAACCGTACTATCATTGGAATCTGTCGCGACCTTGTCGGAGCGCGACGACGTAAAGACATAGAAGGGCTGGGTTCCAAGCTTGAGCTGAACCTCCAAAATATCGCCGTCACAGACGCTTAAATCAATAGGAAAGGCGTCAATAGTCCTGACGGGAACCCCGTTAATGAGCATGACCGCTGTATTGGGAGTATAGTCGCCCAAGGCGTCAAGGGTCATCTTGCCTCTGTAATTAATGGTTTCATAGGTTTTGATGGGTCTTCCGTTAAGATTGTCGCTTGTAAGCCTCTGTCTGTACGGTGAGGCAAGAAGCAGCTGGATAAAGATGAGATAGACCAGAAGTGCAGATGCACCGAATTTTAAAAGACCTTCCACCTTAGAACCCACTCCCCCCGGGAAACATTACTGTAAGCCTTTTTAGGAACATTACAATAAGTTTTCCCTGTATGGGTGGTGTTGATACAGTCTTTGATGCTGCTTTAGACGCTGATATAAGTTTAGATGCTTATACAAACTAAGATGCTGATTCAAGCTTAATATGCTTATACAAGCTAAGACGCTTATACAACTAAGATGCTGATTCAAGCTTAAGACGCTGATACAAGCTAAGACGCGTGATCCCTTGCGTTAAGCGTTGGTTCCGGCCGTATAACCGGTCGAAAAGGCGATGGTAAGATTAAAGCCGCCGGTGTAGGCATCCACATCGATAAGCTCTCCTGCAAAATACAGGCCTTTTATGATTTTAGACTCCATGGTGGACGGATTGATTTCCTTGATGTTCACGCCCCCTGCGGTGACGATGGCCTCGTCGATGGGGCGCGCCTTTGATACAGTCAGCTTGAGGTTCTTAAGAAGCGTTACAATATCCCTGCGTTCGGCTTTGGTAATCTGATGAACAGGTTTTTCAGGGGATATGCCAGTAAGGCTTACAAAGACCGGTATCATGCTTTTGGGAAGAAGCTCATCCAAGGCATTGACAAACTGCTTCCTTGAATACTTGGTAAAATCACGCTGGATGCGATTGTCCAAGGTTTCTTCATCCAAGGCGGGTTTTAAATCAATGCTCAGTGTTGAGCCCGTAAAGCCACAGTCCAAGATATGTCGGCTGCAGCTAAGAACCATAGGCCCTGATACGCCAAAATGGGTAAACAGCATCTCCCCAATATCTTCATAGACCTTATGGCCGGATGCATCAAACACGCTGAGACCGACATTTTTAAGAGCGAGACCTTGGAGCTCTGTGACCCATTTCTCCTTAGTTTCAAGCGGTACGAGCGAGGGCTTCAGCTCTGTAACCGTATGTCCCAGCGCCTGGGCCAGCCTGTACCCGTCTCCTGTGGAGCCTGTTGCCTGATAGGAAAGGCCTCCCGTTGCCAATATGACAGAATCCAGCTCGTAAAAATCATTATTATCGAGCTTTACACCCTTAACCTGTCCGTTTTCAGCTACAATTTCCCTGACTCTTGAGGTATAAAGAAATCTAGCGCCCTCTTTTTGAGCATAGCGCATCAAAGCGTCGACCACATCGAAGGAGCGGTCGGATTCAGGGAATACCCTGTTTCCTCTTTCGGTGCGGATAGGTACGCCGTTGGCTTCAAAAAAGTCCATAATGTCATAATTGTTAAATTTATTAAGCGTTGAATAAAGAAATCTGCCATTACCCGGAATATTTTGAAGAAGCTCCTCCATGGGGCAGTTATTTGTGATGTTGCATCTGCCCTTACCTGTGATGAGAAGCTTTTTCCCAGCCCGTTTATTTCTTTCAAAAACAAGAACGGATTTCCCCAAGGAACCCGCTCTTCCTGCCGCCATCAAGCCTGCGGCTCCGGCCCCGATAATGCCTACGCGTCTATCCATGAATGCCAATTGTCCTCCATATGGGATTAATCATGGGCCAGGTCGGTATGGTGCTCGTCCTTTTCGTAGACCTGATATTCATCCCATATTTTTTCAAGCTTTTCCAAGGTAGTATGAATCTTTTCCTTACGTTTTAAACCGATGGCCACAATCAGGGCGTTAATCATAGAAAGCGGCGCGACGAGAGAATCCACAAACGAAGCCATATCGCTGCGTGCAAAGAGGCAGTATTTCGAGCATTCAACCAAGGGCGAAGTTTCGTTATCGGTGATGGCAATAACGGTTGCGCCCTGCTTCTTGGCAAATTCCATGGCCTTGGAGGTTCTCTTGGAATAGCGGGGGAAGCTGATGCCAATGATCACATCCCCCTCCTTGGCGTTCACGATCTGCTCAAACATTTCGCTGACGCTAGTGGTATGGACCAAACGGACATTCTCGAACACAAGATTGAAATAAAAGCCCAGAAAACTTGCAAGAGGCGCCGAGCTTCTGACACCCAGAATATAAATTTTATCGGCTTTGAGAATTTCTTCTACAATAGCGTTGAAGCTTTCGCTGTCTGCCTCCTCCATGGTGGAGCGAAGCTTGTTCATATCGGATTGCAAAACGCTTTTCATGACATTGGCGGGATCAATATGGGCAGACGAAACCTCCAGGCGCTGGGCCGAGGTAAGCTTGCTCTTGATGACCTCCCTCAGAACCTTTTGCAGTCTGGGGTAGCCGTCATAACCCATCTCCTGTCTCTTATACACATC
>JAOABT010000118.1 GCA_026418215.1 Clostridia bacterium
CCCTAAGCAGGGAGCGACGCAAAACCCAAAAGGCTATTTTCTTAACTATGGCATTTCAATCCACGCTCCCTAAGCAGGGAGCGACGGATTATCGCTTACCGATATACCCATGTCAATTATTTCAATCCACGCTCCCTAAGCAGGGAGCGACGCCGGAGGCAATGCAGATAAGCTTGACGGGTGAGATTTCAATCCACGCTCCCTAAGCAGGGAGCGACACAAGGTCGTAACCCGTATTACGACCGTCGATAAATTTCAATCCACGCTCCCTAAGCAGGGAGCGACAGCAAAAATAAACAATATTAATAACAGAATTTGTACATAATGTCAAAATAACAATCAGGTAAAGCTTTCGATATTAAATTTTCAATGTGCATTTTAAGCGAAACAGTCCAAAACACCCATTTTAGAGGGTGCGAATCACCCCGTCGTTTTATGTGAGCTTATATTTCGCACACAAACATATTTCACAGGATAAGCTCTCCTTCGATATCAAAGCTTTTTTTCGAGCCAAAGTGCTCGACCTTATTTTTGTAGTTATCACCCAGATTATAAAACCTTAAGCTATCTTTCTCTTTATCAATTAAGTCTAAAAGCATTGCCTTCACTTGTTTGCACTTTGCTGCGTCCATAACGCACTCAAAAACAGAATTCTGAACCCTCTGTCCGTAATTAACGCACTGTTTAGCAACTCTTCTCAGCCTTTTTTTCCCGGCTTCTGTTTCAGTATTAACGTCATAAGTTATCAAAACCAGCAATTGAACTCACCTACTTCCACAAAAATGGCGGGTATTGGTCTAAATCGCCTCTAATATGCCGAGCTAGTAATAGGGCTTGAACATGCGGTACGAGTCCCCATTCAATTTTCTCTTGCAGGTATGGATGTGTTATGGTCTCCTGTTTTCTGGATTGCCAGTGAGATAATACAGTCTTCCTAGTCTCATCGTCCATGATAATGGCACCATTCTCTTTTTTTATAAATCCATTTGCCTGTATCACTTTCTTGTTTATGAGTGATAACACAAAACGGTCGGCAAAAACCGAACGCAGCTCCTCCATTAAGTCAAGCCCTAACGAAACCCGTCCCGGCCTGTCTTTATGAAGAAATCCTACATACGGGTCAAGGCCGACAGCCTGTAATGCAGAGGCACACTCATTGGCAAGCAATGTGTAAACAAAAGAGAGAAGTGCGTTGACATTGTCTAATGGTGGCCTTTTATTTCTGCTTTTAAAATAAAAATCTTCTTTCTGTTGAAGAATCAAATCATCAAATGCTGAGAAATAAACGCTGGCTGCCTCCCCCTCAACCCCTCTAAGCTGTTGTGTATCCACACACTCTCTAACCTGTTTCAGTGAATTCTGCAGAAAAGCGGATTTTCTCTTAAGCATTTCCACATCCAGGCGCAAAGCATAATCACGAATTGCCCTTTCAATAACCCATCTAGAATTAAATATTTTACCAGTGATGAAGTTTCGGGATACATCGGTGCATTTGCATTCATCGTCGGATATTCTATACTGTGATTTCCTTAAAACCACATTTCCCGTTTCAGGTCCAACGACACGCGCAAGGAATCTGCCGTTTTGGGTTAAGAAGCATAAAGATATGTCGTGTTTCGAGCAGGCCCCCATCAAAGCCGGGCTGGCACCTATATAGCCGAAGGTAATGATCCCCTGCAGATTATGTAGCGGAATTCTCCCCACTTCGTTGTCGTTCTCCAGAACGACAACATTTTCTCCGTCCAGAGAAAGATAACGGTTTGAGGACGTGACATAGAGTGTATTGAGCAATTTCTTCAAATCAATTATCCTCCTCAATTTTTCTTGTGATATATTCTTTGACGGATTTGCACTTATCCAGATTAGGTATGCATAGGTCTTTCAACGAACAGGATTTACAGGCCTTAGTGAATTTAACCTTTGGCGTATACTGTCTTTCATAATACTGATGCATCAGGTCAAAATCCTTCCTAACCTCTTCCCTCAAAGCACCTGTAAACAGCACTCGTTCTCTATGCCTTATCTCCCCATAATAGAGATAGCCCTCCTCCACCTCACAGCAAAGCATCTCTTCAAGACACATGGCTTGAGCTGTCAGTTGAAGGGTATCCATATTCGACTCCTTCGGCTTGCCTCGCTTGTATTCCACAGGGCATGGCACATATTTTCCTTCTCTCCCAAACAGTTGGATACCGTTTGCGTTTCTATGAAACTCAACAATATCGCAAATGCCGTTGATACCAAGAGTAGCAGAAAACACAGGCATACCCCGGGAAACAAGGGTATCTCCCCTTTTTTCAAAGGCTTGTCCGTCATGGGCATTTTTGTGCAGCAGCTCACCCTCGACCGTTTTGAGATTCTCCTTCCACAGCTTTTCAATGTGAATAAGCGCCCATTGCCTCTGACAGAAGCTGAAATGCTGGATACCCGCCAGATTTAAATAATCATCCTCATTATAGGCCTTCATATTCCTCAACACTAAGCCCTTCAAGGCTATTCAGCACAATATCATACCCCTTGATCAAAGAGGGTATGGCTGTCTCTTCACTCTTTTCATGCGCATCCTTCTCGTTTTTCTTCTTCACAACGAGAGAATGATGTACTTTAGCCGAAGAATATTGTCCGATCTTGTTGTTGTGCCGCCACCAGTAAAGCTTGACCAGCTCCATGCTGCCATCCGGCCTTGCAGAGCTGGAATCATTCACAAATAAGGTCCGTAATGCTTCTTTTAGTTTTTCTGCATCTTCTTCTGAAAACCCTGTAAGCTCTGCAAGCTGAACATTAATGCTACCTTTCAAGATATAGACGCCAAACTCCACGCGATGCTTCGTACCCATGGTGTCTGAGGATTTTTTTGCATTCCCTGTGGTCTCACTATTCACGCTTTTTGTGATCTGAATGCTGATTGTGTCAACAGGCTCAACACTGAATGCCGAATGTATAGAAACCGGCCCTCTAATACCGACAGACAGACCATCACCACTATTATCGCTCTTCCCCTTGAAAGCAAAAACCTGACCAAAGCTCCTGACATCAAACCAACTCCTGCAAGCAACTTTGGCATATTCATCCTTGCTCTTGGCTTTTTCAGCTGTTTTAAGCTCTTTATTTGCATCAGCTCGTTCTCGTAGCGATGTAAAACCGTCTACATTCTTGTCATCTGACTGGACAAAAATGCTTTCACCCATATCCAACAGCCGATTTCTAATCTTTCGCTTGATGCACACGTCCGATATTTCCCCATGCCCGCTATAGGTCGTTCTTGGCATATTGCCATTGAGTGGATCTCCGTTGGGGTTGGCATTGGCTACTGTAATAATGGCAGCAAAATCAATCTTGTTCTTCAATGGATTCATTTTCTTCTCCTCCTGCATCTTTTTTGATTATATTATTTCTTATAAAGTTCTTCTGAGCGTCAAAGCCCAATATCATGCGGCCATCCAGATTCTTAAGCTCTGCAAAAGCCGTGGGGGATATCTTCGAGGAAATATCCTCTTTTAACTTATTAAGCTTGTTTCCCCTTTTTCCCAAGCGCTGGATATAGGGATTCAGCTTTATGCTGATCAAATTCCACGTATTGCAAGGGTCCGATGCAAAACGAGTAAAGAGCTTAACGGCATTGGTCTGTCGTTTTTCATTTTGAAGGGCGAGTGCATACCTTTCAATTTCGTCGGCAACCGCCAGAAGTCGTCCGCAGTTGTAGATAATATCATCGCTGTCCAGATTCACATTCACATCCCATACCTCCTTATATTTTTCAAGTCGATGTCTTTTATAGATTGAACACGTGACGCTGATTACTTTAGACCAGTTATAATCTTCATCATAGCTTTGGGGATGCATTGCTTTTCTCACCAAGGCATTCACAATATCGATTGGTATCAGGGCTTTTTCTACAATACAGGGTATAAGCCTTTCTACAGTGGCCCCGACCACCTTGTTCTTAGCCTTAATCATGCCGTTTTGCTCTGTACCAAATGCTATGGTTGCAATATCCTCCAGACCTGGACTTCCCTCAAAGGTAATTTGTTTATTCTTGTGCCTTTTGTATTTATGCAGCCAGGAACACTCCTCATGCCAAGCTCTGATGTTGTCAAACAATTCATTGCCCTGCTGTCCATGAAACTCCCGATAGAAGGTGATGGAAAGTCTCCCTGTCGTGGCCGAATCAAGGCCCATGAGGGCCAATTCGGTATAACTGCTAAGAATCGCTTTATAGCCCGAAATGGCCCGATTAAATCTCTTTGCTATCTCTTCCTTGGTATCAGCCCATTGACCGACATCTTCATCCTCATCCTCCTGAAGGGCCTCATCAGCAGTATCTCCGGTCAGACAGGGAAGCTTCTGGCCCTCAGTACCCCATAGCAGAAAGACCTTCTCCCCTTTATCGCCAAAACGTTTTCCTTGATTGGCTATAAGCCATTTCAAGGCATTATGAGCCTTTTGTGAGACCTCATAGCTGATCTGGACAGCCTCCTCCGCGTTTTGGAATCTGCCTCGATAAGTAAAGCCCGTAGAGTCATTGGCTGATATCAGCTTGGCCTTATCTCCCGTGTGCCTGATTTTGGATGGATGGTTAGTCGAACAAGGGACCGCTTCACCTGTGACATAACAGAATTGTCTATCCCTTTGCTTGCTGAGATAATATTTGATGTAATCCTGCTGCACTTTGGAATCTTCCCAAAGGTTTGACGGACTGTCTAACCCGTCAACACAAAATCGAATAAACGCATCGCTCTGATTGCCCACGATGACCTTGAAAATAGGCGGGACTTCTGTTTTAGGGCCGTCCCATTTATCTATGAGCTTGCTGTTAGGTGCATAAAGAGAGCCATCCCTCACAAGGTCATGAACCAAGCAGCTCTTCTTTAAGTATTCATAGACCGCACAGACCTTTTTATTGGCGAAGGGAGATTCACACCAATCCTTCAAACCAGCCATGTACCCCTCGTGGAAACTGTCTCCCTTAGCACCGCCGTAATTGGTATAATCTCCTGCAACGTATTGGAGTTTGTCGTGTAACGGATGGCAAACCGGGTTTTTCCCTGAACGGCTGGCTGACCCTTCTGAACATGGAATTAGGGTTTCTCTCCCCTCCTCAACCACTCTGCTGCTTACAAAATTGCCATAGATATCAATGACAACCTCGATATCAGCTTTTTGGGTGGTATGAGCTATGGGTAATAGGTCTTCAGGATTACTTAGGCAGATATTATTGTAGGTTTTATTCAACATCGCAATCCAGCTCATCCATTACCCTCCTCACTAACCGAATAGCCCTCAAGCAGCCCCGGCTCGTTTAAGCCCGTGAAATTCTTCCCCTGAATAAAGGCCTTTGGCTTTTGCTTTGCTATGATTCTTTCATGGGAGCACGCTTCCGGCCTGCAAAAATTGATCACGCCATTGACCATTTTCAAATCCCACAGCTTTACTTTCAACGCTTGTCCGGCTTGCTCATCAGGATAAACAATGGAGTGGTATTGAAGCCCGAAGGCCATCTCGCCCATATTGTCGTAATAGCCTTCACCCTCATCAAATTCACAGGGCTCAACGTAGGCTTGACACTCCCGGGTTCCAAGAAAAACATCTCGCCTGCCGCCTTTTTCAATGCATCGTTTCATAATGAAGAAGTGTTTGTGTTCATTAAAATCGTTCTCCAGATCAGGCCGAGTTGGATTGAACTCGAAATGTGCCCGAACGTGATACTCCACATCACTCAAATAAGTGTAATAAGAAAGGTCGTTGCCTCCACCCATGTTGAGAGTACGTATGCCCTTGTATTTGACTCTTATACACATCT
>JAOABT010000508.1 GCA_026418215.1 Clostridia bacterium
TTTCTGGGAGGGAATGTAATTAACCTCCCGTATGGCCTGCATCTTAAGGCTGCTAAACAGGGGGCTTATATCAATCGTCCTGAGCGTCGAAAAGGGTATGGCACAGATGACATAATCAAAGCTCTCAAAGAGAGGCCCTCGCGACTGGCGATTCTGATACTCAAGCAAAACCTTTCCTGTGGCATCGCGGTGAATCCCCGTTACCCAATTTCCAAGCCTTACCCCAACAGGGCCCAGGTATTGTGCGGGAAAGCCCGGATAATAAACTTGAGGCTCGGGACTTATTAGGGAATTGTATAGCGCATAGGGCAGGGTTGAGGCGCCGTCCGAAAGCTCGTAAAGATAGGTGAGATTGGCCGGATAATTAGCCTGAGCAATATCTGCAAAGCTACTGTAAAGATTCTGACCGGCCAGCGGGAATAGGCTGGCGATGAGCTCGATGGCCCCCTGACTCAAGCCCAGGGCTTCCATGATGGACCGATTGCTCTGGCAGTCCCAATAGGTATTGGGGGCATTGTAGACAGGCTTTACCTGCAAGAGCTCGCTGCGCTGCGCCGGTGTAGCGGTTAGCAGAGGACTTTCAAGGCCGTAGTAAACAAGCTGCTGCCAGGGTGTTTGCCGCTCCCTTTCGGTGAGTCGATATTTAGGGTAGATGAAATCCATCACATTTCTGCCCTGGGGATCATTTCTGACCCGCGTTTTTTTAAGATAAATGAGGGCATTGGGATTGTTCTGGATGAACGGCCTTGTATTAAGCCTCAAAAGCTTGATATAGTGCCAGATGGTTTCATGGGACACGGGAATGCGCATGGCTCCCAGCTCTCCGTGGATTAAGCCGCTCCTGTCAAAGTAATAGGTGTAAACCCTGCCGCCAATATGGGTATCGCTGGCTTCAAACAAAGTAATGCCGGCACCGGTCTTGCGAAGCTCATAGGCCGAGCAAAGCCCTGCGAGGCCTGCCCCAATAATGCCTACCTTGGTTCCTTTGAGAGAGCCGGGCGGTGCCAGAGTTCCAATATCTGGGGGAGGAGCGGTGAGCTTCACAATATAGTCAAAATCTTCGGGTCGACCCTTTCCAATAAGCGCGTATTTTTCAAGTGCATGCCTCTGGGCATCCGTCGGGTTATCGGGCTGAGGCGGGGGACTATAAAGACTACTGCCTAACGGTATCATGGAAGCTCCTGCAGGCGGGGGGCGGGCCTTCGCAACAATTCTTAATTCATTAAATGCTGGCAAGGTTATTTTTGTTATTATCCGCTGGCTTAAGACTCTTCACGAAACGTTAATAGTTTGGATCGGTGCGTTCATACCGACGACTGGGTGCGCCTTGAAAGGATGCCTTTGTTGAAAAGCTGACGGCTGAAATTCCGCTTTCCTTGGCGGCAGCTTGTACGCACGGCAAGCCTCTTCGTCCTTCTTGCGGCAGGTGTTTATGGTGGATTGACGGACAGCCGATCATAGGCATAACTGAAGTCAAAGCACGTCCAAAGCTGCGTAGAAGGAAAAGATTGTGTCAGCCACCATGCCTCTTGGGGGGATTCTCAACTATAAATGGAAATTATATGCCAGCAATGATTATATGGATGTATGTGTAACCACTTAAAGCTTGGTCACGGTTCGGGTGTTGATTTGAGAATACCATTCGCTGACCTCGCCCAGTAAAAGAGCTGTCACGTTTCTTGAGAGGCTGTAAAGGTCACCGTAGCTCAGGGCTCCCTTGCGCCTTTCATCCTCAATCATGCGCTTGATGGTCATTAAGCCCTCAATCATGGTCGTGTCGTTGTTGTAAAGGCCTTCAAAGTTACAGAGACTGAGTTTTGAGGTAAAATAACCTGCCCAGGCGGGGAAAACAAGGGCCAGCATGTTAGTGAAGGCCTTGAGGATAGGCTGTACGGCCTTGCCATTCCACTCGCCTTGAATGCTCGAGAAGCTCAAATAAAGCTGAATACAGCCTCGCATGAGAACAAGGGAGAAGCCTATGTAAAAAACGGTTTTTCCAAAGCGCTTTAAAGTGTTGTAGATTTTTACGTACCTGTTGGCAGAGGCCTTGTGATACTCGATCTGGTCGTCCACAAGCTCTTCGAGGGAATTTAAACAGCCTGTCGAAAGGGTCTCGCAGAAATTTGTTTTGGGCAGGCCGACCTCCTTAAGGATACATTTCAAGCGGTGCAGAGCGCGCACATTTTTCTTATTGGCACCAAAATGAGACACATGACTTAAGTAATTGACCGGTATGCCAAAGGGTATGAAATGGACGGCCATGCGCAGGGTCTCGGCAATAAAGCGGTTATCAATGAAGCTCTTGTGCCAGGAATGGACCGTCGGGTTTTCGGACAGCCTGTAGACATAAAGGTTCAGCATGACATTGGTAAAGAAACCGATACCCGCCACGAGCGACCAGAGCTGAAGGCGGGTTCCCGGAAGGGTCACCGACCAGGGGCTCATCAAGGTTTCAATATAAAAGCCCACTGCCAGCGCCAGGGTCACAAAGAGCGGTATAACGGCCCGTAAATAAATGGAGGACTTATATTTATCGGCATAGTGAATACCCATAGCATCAAAGTGATAAAACCATTCAAGCAGGCTGCTGCGGGTCGCTTTTGCGGGCTCGTCAAGGCATTCAAAGGTGCAGTCGGCATCAATGATCGTATCCTTGGTAAAGGGCTTGCTTGTATCAACAGTGGCCTTATACTTCTTTAAATATTTCTTGTAGAGGTTGCCCCAAAGAAGCCTCTGCCCAAGAACCCGGTGCTCCTCCCGGATATGGGGCAGAATGTCCACCATGAGCGTATCAAGATAGTGTCGGAGCTTTTCATCCTCGTAGCTGTCGTAATAGGATTTTTCCGTCCAAAGCATGGGACTCTCTGAAGCCAAGCCAAGGACCACCGCCGGAACGGCCTGCTGCTTGCAAGCACGTACAAAGTCCAGGATGAAGGGATTATGGTCATCCGACAGCACAATAGCCAGATCGGCCTGGTCACAGAGCCACGAAAACACCAATGAGGCATTGGAATCAAAGGTATGGTGCTTCATACCCAGAGAAGAAACTGAAACGTAATCAGGCAGCAAATTCCCTGCTTCGCCCTCTCCAGAAACAGCTGAAAGTGGTGCATCGGGACAGATGCTTTCATGGATGATACGGACCAAGTCAGTATCAATCAACGGGGTACACGTAAGAAAGTGCACCGAGGGGCTTTTCATTGAAAAGCCAAATTCGGAGGAGGCATATTGGACAGTGTGACTAACAGCCGTATCAAGAATCCGTTCGATTTTTTCGAGCGTGCTC
>JAOABT010000529.1 GCA_026418215.1 Clostridia bacterium
ATCATTGCTGAGAATATAGCACCCGATAAAACCATTGAGGGCTTTGCCTCGATGATGAATAAAAAGGCCGCTGAGCTTGGCCTTAAAAACACACATTTTACAAATCCCTGCGGAACCGAGGACCCGGATCATTATTCAACAGCGAGAGACCTTGCCAACCTTGGCCGGGCTGCCATGAAGCTTGAGGCCTTCCGCGATGTGGTGGGACGCACCGATTTCCAGCTACCCGACACCAACTTGAGAAAAAGCAACGAATGGACAGCGGGTCACTTAACCTATACCAATCTTCTTTTAAAGTCCCGCTCCAAGTATTATTCGAAGGTAACAGGCATTAAGACCGGCTATACAGAGCTTGCCGGCAGATGTCTTGTATCCTCGGCCATCAACCCCGATGGTCTTGAGCTTGTGGCAGTGGTGCTGGGCGCCGACAGCTACGATACACTATTCAAGGAATCTCAGAAGCTTTTGGAATATGGCTTTAAGAATTACAGTCGTCAGGAGCTGGTTCAAAAGGGTAAATACGTAGACCGTTTTGAGGTTGCCGACGCTGTTGACGCTAAAAAGGTCGAGCTCATTACCAACGATACCATTAAGAGCATCCTTCCCGTAGACGAAACCGAGCTCAAAAAGGATCTAACCGTCAGAAAGACCCTCAATCAGCCGTTTAAAGCACCCATTGTACAGGGACAGGTCATGGGAAGGATTGAGTACCTTTATAAGGAAAAGGTTATCGGCTCGGTTGATCTTGTGGCCAAGGACCCCATTGAGAAAACAACCATCGCTATTCTTCGTGACAAATATAAGGAGATCGTCAGTGACAAACGCTTCATCTTTGGAGTGAAAGCCGCAGTCGGACTCATTGTTTTCATTATTATCCTTGCCTACATTCTTCGTGCCATCAACAAGCGTAACGGGAGAAATGGACGAAATGGCAGAAAGCGGGGCTACAATTACTCTCCTTCAAGAAAGAACCACTACCGCTTCAAGGATTACCGGTAAGAAAGAGCGCAAAAGGGTTTTGGAAGCTTCCAAAACCCTTTATTATTGTGCCGAGAAGTCATTTTACACTTGCGGATAGTCGCCTGAAGACTGGACTTCAACAATGATAGGGATTATCATCGGACGCCTCATGGTCTTTCGGTAGAGGAAGGAATTCAAGTCGTCCTTAATAGCATTCTTGATTGCAGACCAGTTTCCTCCCTTTTTGCTGACGCTCTTAACAAGAGCCTCACGGGCAATGGTCTTGACCTCCTCAATGAGCCCTTCAGATTCCTTCACATAAACAAAGCCTCGGGACATGACCTCAACGTCGGCCGCAAGGGTTCCTTTGGGGTCGATGGTGGCAACAACAATAATAAGACCGTCTTCGGATAGAATCTTTCGGTCACGCAACACCACGTCGCCGACGTCGCCGACGCCCAGGCCATCCACCAGAATGCTGCCAGCCTGAACATTACCGTTGATTTTCGCCGACTTGCCGGTGAGCTCAAGGACCTTTCCGTTCTGCATGAGGAAAATATCCTTTTCATCCATTCCCAGGCCCACGGCCAGCTTGCCGTGCTTTTTGAGCATACGGAACTCACCGTGAACAGGCATGAAGAACCTTGGCTTGATGAGCCGGTGCATGAGCTTGAGCTCCTCCTGCTTGGCATGCCCTGAAACATGCACATCGGCAAGGGAATCGTAAATGACGTCTGCACCTTTTTTAAACAAATCATTGATAACGCGGTAAACAAATTTTTCGTTACCCGGAATAGGGCTTGCCGAGATGATGACAAGGTCATTCTCAATAATCTCGACCTTTTTGTGGGTTGATGACGCAATGCGGGCCAAAGCCGACATGGGCTCGCCTTGGCTCCCCGTTGTGACAATCACCAATTGATCGGACGGCAGGCGCTTCACCCTGTCAATATCGATAAGCGTATCGTCGGGGTATGAGAGATAACCCAGCTTGGTTGCTGTCTGAACGACATTCACCATGCTTCTGCCAACGATGGCTACCTTTCGTCCGTATTTTACTGCAGAGTTGATGATCTGCTGGATTCTGTGAATATTCGAAGCAAAGGATGCCACGATGATTCTGCCCTTTGCACCGCGGAACACGTTATCAAAGGTCTCCCCCACCGTTCTTTCAGACATGGTATAACCGGGCCGTTCCACATTTGTGCTGTCCGACATGAGCAGCAGCACGCCCTTGTTTCCCAGCTCCGCGATACGGGAGAGGTCGATGGGCTCGCCTTCAATCGGGGTCTGGTCAATCTTGAAGTCGCCGGTATGGAACACCATACCAACGGGGGTATCAATAGCAAGGGCAACGGAATCGGCAATGCTGTGGGTCGAACGCACAAACTCAATTTTGAAGGGGCCGAGCTGAATGGTCTGCCCCGCCTTCACCTTGCGAAGCTCTACGCTTTCGGTCATGTCATGCTCTGCAAGCTTATTCTCAATAAGTGCCAGCGTGAGCTCTGTTCCGTAAACAGGAACCCTCAGCTTCTTGAGTACATAGGGCAGCGCCCCGATGTGATCCTCGTGGCCGTGCGTCACCAGAATGCCGTGAAGCTTCTCGATATTGCGTTCCAGATAGGTCACGTCGGGAATGACTAAATCTATACCAAGCATTTCGTCCTCGGGGAAAGCCAGGCCGCAGTCCACTGCGATAATATTCTCCCCGTATTCAAATGCGGTCATATTCTTGCCGATTTCCTCCATTCCGCCCAGCGGAATGACCTTAAGCTTGTTTTTTTGTCTTGATGCCACTTATAAAAACCTCCATTTTTATTATTCGTCGTTTTTTCTTGTGTATATACTGTTTTATTAATTCGATCCTACAGCTTGCTTGTATATGACACTTGTTCTTGCTGCTATGTCTTCCCATCGATAGAAGAGGTTAACACTTTTTGCCGCCTCTTTGACAACACTGCCCGCAAGCGAGGGGTCAGTCAGAAGCTCCACAATGCAATCAGCCAGTTCATCGCTGCTCCCGGTTTTAAATTTCATGCCGTTCACCCTGTGTTCGATAATCTGGTTAAGCCCTCCTGTGTCCGAAACAACAACAGGAACATGGGCGACCATTCCTTCCAGGGCCACAATACCGAAAGGCTCGTAAAGGCTTGGAAATACTGCCATATCAGAGCATCTATAGAGCTTCAGGAGCACTTCATCGGAAATGAAGCCCGGGAATACGACATTTTGCGCTACCTGAAGCTCCTGTGCCATTCTCATGAGACTTTCGAGCTCGGGTCCCCTACCCGCAATGATAAACTTGACATTAGGAAAGCGTGAC
>JAOABT010000122.1 GCA_026418215.1 Clostridia bacterium
GATGTTATCCTCGTCAAGCTCGATGGGGTGCTTCATATCCCTTAGGGATTCATAGAGTTTTTCCATGGAGGTTTTCTTCATATTGGGGCAAACAAAACGGTATTTCAGCATGTGGAAGGTTTTATCGGGATTCAGCCTGTGAAGCTGGTGTAAGATACCTTCCTCTGTGCCAATAATAAATTCCTTGGCGTCGGATTGGGTGCAGAAATCGAGAATCTGCTTGGTGCTGCCGGCAAAGTCAGCCATATCCACAACCTCGGGCGGAGCCTCGGGGTGTACGGCAAGAAGCGCATTCGGATGGGCTTCCCGGGCTTCCTGAACATGCATGATGGTCAGGGCGTTATGGGTAGGACAGAAGCCCGGCCAAAGAATAAATTCTTTTTCCGGAACCTGCTTTGCCACATACTGCGCAAGATTTCTATCGGGAAGGAACAGGATCTGCTTGTGGGGAAGCGAGCGCACAACCTTTTCCGCAATAGAGGATGTGCAGCAAATATCGCACTCGGCCTTGATTGCCGCGGTTGTATTGACATAGCAGACAACCGCCGCGTCCGGGTATTTCTCCTTCATCTTGATGAGGTCCTGGGGCTTTGCCATGTCTGCCATAGGGCAGCCGGCATCAAGTGCAGGCAGTAAAACGGTTTTCTGAGGGGATAAGATTTTGGCGCTTTCAGCCATAAAATGAACGCCGCAGAAAACAATGACATCCTTGTTGGTTGAGGCACAATAACGGCTTAAATCAAAGGAGTCGCCCACCTTGTCGGCTATGTCCTGTATCTCCCCGTCCTGGTAATAATGGGCTACGATCGTCGCATTGCGTTCTTCTTTAAGTCTTAATATCTCATTTTTAAAATCCATCTTAACACCTATCTTTTAAAATCTTCTGTTTTTATCGTATGGCCGCACCTGGTCAAAGAAACGCTTGCGGTTCCTTGCCACCTGCTGCTTGAGCTTGATCCACTTCAAAAAATCGTCTCCAAAGAAAAGGATATAGTTTAGGAAGGCTACGAGAATGGCACCAACAAAGGGCCATGCTCCAAACCTAATGGCTGTGAACAACTGATAGAAGATATAAAGGGCATCCAGAATGCCCAGGTACTTAACCTTGACCGGAAGCACAAAGAAAAGGAGAAATTCCTGTTCCGGGAACAGGGTGGCATAGGCTAGAAACAATGAGAGGTTCAGGTACATGCCCGTCATGCCGAAGCCTGTAATAAAGGCTGCGACGATAGAGCCCAAAATACCGACCAGATAGAAGATATTCAGCTTGAAGCGTCCCCAATAGCGTTCAAGGGAGGTACCAATCATATAGATGAGGTATACCGTAAAAAGAATCCAGATGGGGCTGAAATTATCGGGAATAAGAATAAAGGTTATGAGCCTCCAGACCTGCCCCTTGAAAACCTCGGAAGGTATTAAAGCCAGCGTCATCTGCGTTCTAAAGGAGTCGCCCCCAAAAAGAAGAAAAGTTAAAAGAAAAACCGCCAAATTCAAAGCGGCGATATACAGTGCCAAATTGCTGATTGCATAGCGTCCATAACGGAGCTCAAGCCGTGACAGCCCTTTCATCCTCATCACCTCAGAAATTGAATTTCCCATTATCAGGTACAAAGGGGTAGGCATTTACACTATTATACGGCAAATCAATTTTAAGTACAACCAAAAATCAGTAGGCCGTAATATAGGCAGATATCCATATTCTACTCACTTTGCCGCCATCGAATTCAATATTTAGCGTGTCGAGAAGAAAAGAATTGTCTTTTTGGGCTGTATCTTTTCTAAAGGAATAGTAAGACCAAACGTCATCCTCGGTAAAACCCTTATCAGGAAGGCCATACATGGAAAGCGCCGTTTCTTTGGCATCGCCGATTTTTAACCCCTTTGATGTGGTTTTATCGCTTCCGGCTTCCAGAGAGATATAATTGACCAAGCCGTCTGAAACGCCCACATCCAGGCCCTCATAAGGAATTAGCAATCCGTCGGTAATTTCCTGCTCGGTGTATTTTGAGAGGCTTTTTTGAAGCTCCGGTTCCTTCTTCGCTATCTCATCCAGCAAATGAACATTGCCGATGGACAGGTCCGCCTGTTGAACCGTCGCTTTGGCACCCTTCTCATACTTGGCTCCGCCGGTAATGGCATTCTCCTGCCAGTTCCCATTACCCAAGTACGAAAAGCTCTGTGTCACCTGACCAACGTCGCTGTAGATGCCCTCGGTGTCTTCAAAGGCGTTGTATTGGTCTGAAACCTTCAAAAGAAGGCTGGTTCTTACTTTGAGAGAAAGATTTTCGCCTGCAACCTCAGGAAGAATGGATACCGCGTAGCGATAGCGGTCGGTCCCGCTAAGGCTCTCAACGTTTTTAGCGGTGGCCTCGGGAAGGGGGCAAACATACAGAATATCTCGCTTTTGATGTACCAGAACGGCACTATCGCCTTCAATGGTCGCGGCAAGCTCCTGAGATAGGGTGTCGATCCCCTTGGGAAGGACGCTTTGAAGCGTCCCCTCAGCCCATTTTAGAATGTCACCGTGAATGCCTCCGCGGGTTTTGACGATAACTAGATTTTCTTTCGACGCTCCGATTTGGGGTTCAAATGTGAGATCCATTTTCCCGCCGGAATATGCCAGCACCGCTTGGCTAAGCACCTTGTCAGGGCTGTTCCAGACCGTTATGCTCCCGTTGAAGTCCTGATCGTCGTAGGCGGCAATCTTTTCGGGCTTGCTGTCACCGTTAATGTCAAAGGACTTGAGCGTACCTGAATAAACATAATATGGAACATCATTGTAAATGATGGTAGAAAGCTTTTTATTAATTCTATCAAATTCAAAGGTCACCTTGTCGTTGGCGTAGACATAGGAATCGTAGCCCTGGCCCCGGTTTTCAGTGAGCTCGAAGCAGCTTCCCATCACAGATATAATTTGCTCGAGGGTAAGATTCATGCTTTCAAGGACACCGGGAAAGCTTGTCAGGGTCTGCTTGGTTGGGAGATCCTCAGCCTCCTGCTTGTATTCAACGGGCTGTGACGGAGCTGTCTCTTATACACATCT
>JAOABT010000646.1 GCA_026418215.1 Clostridia bacterium
CTCTCATACTCGACGGACTTATAAAAAGAAATGATACCTAAAAAGGAGTTGCTGCTATGGAGAATGTATTAGAAGTCATTCGTCAGCGCTATTCAGTAAGGACCTACGAGCCTAAGCCCGTGGAACCGGATAAGCTTCAAAAGCTCGAGAACTTTTTGTTGACCCTAAACAAAGGCCCTTTCGGAAGCAAGGTTCGCTACAAGCTTATTGACATTGGTGACAAGGCTGATTCTGAGCTTAAAAAATTTATCTCTTATGGAAATATTAAAGGTGCGCGTTATTTTATTGATGGTACAGTTGAAAAAGGTGAGATGGCCATGGAGGATTTCGGCTACTGCATGGAGAAAGCCGTCCTTTTTGCAACATCCTTGGGGCTTGGAACCGTTTGGCTTGGGGGATCACTGAATCGAGGCGTTTTCGCCGAAAAGATGAACGCTACCGAGAATGAAGTCATCCCTGCCATTACTCCCGTAGGCTACGCTGCTGAGAAAAGAGGCCTCATGGATAGAATGCTTCGCACCATGTCGGGCGGCAAAAACAGAAAGCCTTTCAGCGAGCTCTTTTTCAACGGAGATCTTTCCGTTCCTTTAGACCAAGCCGCAGCAGGCAAGTATTTCGACGTGCTCGAAGCGGTCCGATGGTCGCCTTCGGCCTCCAACAAGCAGCCTTGGCGAATCATCAAGGACAAAAGCAAGAACGACTTCCACCTCTATATCAGCGAGGCACCCGGTTATAATTCAGCTATTAAGGACATTCGTATGCAGTATAATGATATGGGCATTGCCATGGCCCATTTTGAGCTATCTGCTCAAGCACAGGGTCTATCGGGCTCCTGGAAGGTGCAAAAGCCCCCGATGGACAGCGGCAGCCTTAACTATATTGTGAGTTGGATAGGGTAAGTAAAAGAGCGGGTTTCTCCGCCCTTTTCAGACTGAAGACAAAGCTCACCGAAAGGTGGGCTTTTGCCATCCCTACCAGGGACAGATTGATTATGGTTAAAATCTAAGAGAGTCCAGCACTAACCGCTATTTTTGCGAATATGCGTTCTGCAGTCCAAGAATCAGCTGCTATTGAATCCCTTGATACAGTTTTTTAGTACAAGAACAAAAACTCCTTTTCCGATGGTTGTCTTGTAAGGTAGGCCGAGCTTCTTAAAGCTTCCTCCAGCTTTAATAAAGCCTTTTTCTCTTAAATATAGCAATAACATAGCGGGTCTGCCCTTGATTCATATTGGTATCAAAGCAGGAAACCAGCTCCCAGCCCTCTTTCCCGAGAGCATTTAATTCTCCTTGAAACGTCTGGAGGTCAACGATACCTCCCATAAAGCCAGTAGCTTCTATTTGTAATGTTCTATATTCCCATGTTTCCATAAGGGGCACACCCTTTCAAATTAATCAAAGATTTAGCTGGCTCAAGCTTTTATGTCTCCCATAAGCTCGTAAGCAGCAAGAAATCCGAAATATTTTATGATACTATCATTTTACCATGCCTCACAAAGGAAAGACAAACAAGCTCCGCCTTATATATCATTATTACGCATCTGATTCTAACCAAAGAACGGTATTAAGCAAGTCCGTAAATCTAATACTGTCTGTTTAATTGATGATAAGCTTCGACCTTTCACGCTCATTACTGAGTAAGGATCTAAGCCGCCTGCTCATTCTTAGCAGATATCCTAGCCTTTCGAGTTGCCGCCGCAAAGATAATCATACCGAAGGCCGCCATGAAGAGTGAAATAAACTGGGAGGTTGAAAGGCTGCCTACGCTACCCCGGATCAAATCTCCTCTGTAGAACTCAAGGATAAACCGTCCTAGGCTATAGAGCATGAGATAGAGCCCTGTTACATGACCATCAGCCTTTTTGTACTTAGCAAAAAGGATAAGCACAAAAAAATGAAGAAAATCCAAGCCGCTTGAAATGAGCTGGGTTGGAATTAATGGTACATTGTTGGGCGCAAAAGCAGAATCGTGAAAAATAATCCTGAAGAGGCTCTTGGTTTCTCGGCCGTAGCAACAGCCCGCCAGGAAGCAGCCAATACGCCCGAAACCCTGGGCCAGTGCAACAGACGGAATGGCGAGGTCAAAATACTTAAGCGTATCAAGCTTAGCTCTTTTACAGTAAATGAGCGCCGCCAGAATGCCACCGATAATGCCCCCATAGATAACAAAACCGTCGGCCACGTCGAGCAATAGCTTGGGATCAGCAATAATTTCCTTAATGGTGGTGATATAATATAAAAGCTTTGCGCCCACCACACCGCCAAACACGGCCCATAAGGACAAAGAAAGAACCCTCTCATGGTCGAGCTTCAGTTTCTTTGCTCTGTGCTCGGCAACTAAAAATGCCGACACAATACCAATGGCAATCATCAGGCCATAGCCATATAGGGTAAAGGGGCCTATTGTGATTAATTCATTCTTCATGGGTTAACTCCTTGTTCTTCGTTTGTTAACGAATCACAGCCTATTATAGCAAATAACAGGATAACCACCTAGAGCACAAGCAAATATTATTTGTTATGAGTATTTATATATTGGGCTTACAACTATTCATCTAGTCTAACATCTTGTTGTTGTAACTAAGAAAACAGGGTCTTTCTCTGTTTCTTGAACAAATCTGCCTGCACTGTTGAGATCGTAGCCTCAAGCCAATAGCTAGGGCTTAACAATCCCCTAAATAAAATATTCGCTCCCTTTATATGAAGAACCTTTTACTTCTTATCAATAACAACAAAACTCTTTTCTCATGAGCAGAAATTACATTTTGGTTAGTATGGCTCCCCCATTTCACGTTCATGCCTATCAACACATTGACCATGACCAGGCATATTGTTATTGCGGCAGCAAGAGGAAAAATCCTAAGACATAAAAACTTGCATTCGATGCAAGTTATGTAGCAACGAATGCAAGCTCTTGTTTTTAATGACTCAAAATCCTACATGTGAAACAACTATTTCAACTTGTATTAGTTAAGATTTTAACCGCACTTGGAGAAGCCGCAATTGCGGCAGACCATGCAGCCGCCTTCATGTTCTACAACACTGTGGCATTCGGGACAGGTTCCTTCCGCGCCCTTAGGTGTTTCATCAAAGGTCTTGGCTGTGGGTCTTGGCACCGAAACGGTGGCAGCCATAGGGGCGGGCTTGTACATGTCGCCGTTGCCGTTTCTGTGG
>JAOABT010000647.1 GCA_026418215.1 Clostridia bacterium
TGGCCTTTCGTAATGGTACTCACAACACCGGCCTTGACCACAACAAGGGTTGATGCGCCGCAGTCTCCCGTGGCTGTACCGAATTTGGGAGTCAAAAGATAATCGCTGTCCACCTTGTGATTGATGGCATAAACAGCCCAATTGTAGGGGTATTCCCAGCTGCCGTCAATGCTGCCCTTTATGTTGGCGTAAACATTCTCAAGCATAAATTTATTATTTACGGTAATACCCGAGAACGCACCGGCAGCAGAAACGTAATGAACAAGCTCGCCGTTTGCCACAATGTCCCCATAGGGCTGAAAATCAGTTTTGGAGTATGCACTGAAGAAGGTCCCATTGATGGCCGCAATAACGTCAGCATTGGCGCTCCCGGCTCTTTTGGCAATAGCCGAAAGCTCCTCTGTCTTCCCGACGGTATTCTGGGCCGGAACCTCCTCCAAGCGAATGGAGGGATCATTCAGATTAACCAAAACGCTTGTAACCGTGCGGCTTCCGCCCGAGAATTTGACCGTTCGGGCTGCCTGACTCACGGGTTCAACGGCATCAAGGGTCAGGATGGTAAGCGAAAACGTGAGAAGCATGAGAGCTGTCAGCTTCATAACGCGCTTCATAGGTACCTCCTTGGAGATGACCGGTTGTGTTTAGCAAAGCCCGTATTCCTGTGCGAGCTTTGTGAAAGCGGGAAGGCTCCTTTCAATCATTGAAAGGTCGTAGCAATAGGCAATTCTGACGTAGCCCGGGCATCCAAAGCCGGTTCCGGGAACAAGCAGAAGGTTATGCTTCACGGCGGTGCTGCAGAATAAGGCATCGTCCTCAATAGGTGTCTTGAGGAATAGGTAGAAAGCGCCGTCGGGCTTCACACAGCTAAAGCCCACCTTCAAAAGGTGATTGTAGAGGGTATCCCTCTTGATCTTGTAGCTTTCGGTATCGACGGCCACATCAAGATTATCGGCAATAACCTTCTGGAACAGCGCAGGAGCATTGACAAAGCCCAAGGTTCTGTTGAGGCTCACCATAGCAGCAGCGAACAGCTCGACATCCATAATCCTGCTGCTGGCTGCGATATAGCCGATGCGTTCTCCGGGAAGCGCCAGCGATTTACTGAAAGAATTTACAATAATGCAATTTTTGAAAATGGAAAGCATATTGGGTACCTCTATGCCGTCATAAGCGATGCTGACATAAGGCTCATCTGATAAAATAAAGATATCGGTGCCCAATTCCTCTTCTTTTCTCTCGATCATACTCTTGAGGTTCTCCAGCGTCTTGCGGCTGTAAATAACACCCGTGGGGTTATTGGGCGAATTTAAAATAATAGCCTTCGTCTTGTAGGTAATGGCATCCTCTACGGCGTCCACATCCACCTGGAAGGTTTCCTTCTGGGTTTTGACGATGACGGGCACGCCGCCTGCGTTGTCAATGTAGGTCAGGTACTCGACAAAGAAGGGCGAAATCACCATGACCTCCTCACCCGGATTCAAGAGTGCCTTCAAGGCAATATTGAGACCGGCAGCCGCACCGCACACCATGATGACGTGATCGGCCTTTAAGGCTACCCCGCTCTTCCTGGTAAGGTAGTCTGCAACCTTCTGACGTACATCCGTAAAGCCTGCATTGCTCATATAACGGTGAAGACCGGGCTCCTCAATATACTTCCTTAAGGATTCCTGCACTTCCATTGGTGGCTCTACATCAGGGTTTCCAATACTAAAATCAAACACCTTATCGGCCCCGTATAATTTTTTGAGGCGTTCTCCCTCCTCAAACATAGCCCTGATCATGGATGACTTTCCTAAGCCTTCGACGAGCTTCTGATTAAACATGTTTTTCCCTCCGATTAGAATGCAATTTGATGCAGCTTCAGGTATTTTTCCTTAGCATCTATTAGTTTTTGAATAACAGGCTCTTGAATGCTCAAGGCTCTGTTAACCAGGTCCTTGGAATACCATAAATCATAAAGCGTGAGCGTGGGATAATCCTGCATGCCGTATCGACCATTGGGAAGATATGCATAGTGCAAATCTCCGCTACTTTTATTTACCCAGTTTGGCGCTGTATCTTTAACAGCCTTCAGTATTTTTTGTGCTATAGTGCTGTAGGCCTCGTCCTTGGTGGTCATATACATCTCAAGGAGAAAGTTCATTTCGTTAAGCAAGTGATTTAAGGAAGCATGGGTTTTGATGCCCGGAATAGCATCATAGCCATAATCATAGATCAATAAACCGCCGCTTTTACTTTTAAAGGCATGGTTTTGTGCATAGCCTAAAAAGTATTGTGCATAGCGTTCGGCGCTCACAAGCGCCCGAGGCTCATTAAAATGCCTGTAGCCTCTAAGCAGAAACAAGGCGGCATCGGTATCAAAGCGGGTGTCATAAAAATAAGCCCCTGCTTTATAGTTTTTATAGAGCCATTCCGACCTCGGTCCTGTTCCCCAATAGCCCTCCTGGTTTTGGGTCTTGATGAGGGTATCCAGGGCAATAAAGCCAAAGTCCTTAAAGAAGCGGCCCCCATTCACGCGTATGAATTTTTCTCCGATATGATTGGCATTATTCCGGTAAAAACTCGCGGCCGAATAGGGTCTATAGGTGGTCGGCATGGTATAATACTGTCCGTCCATTCCCCATTTGCGAACCCTGTTCAAGTCTCCAACACGAAGCTCGCCCACAACCGTGGTATTATCCCAATTGACGAGCGCTTGTCGTGAGACGATCCCCCATTGTTCGGAAAAACCCGTGCTACAGGCGGGGAGAACCACCTCTATGGCACCCTGGGTTACGCCGATATTCCGGCCTTGATCATAATGCTCTTTTCGGACACCGTGGGCCTGCTTTTCATAAACGCTGGTATAACTCATATAAGCGTTCAAGCTCAAAGAATCTATATACACGGCCGAAGGGCTTGAGCTTGTGAGCACATTTGCTTGGGCTGTTTGCCCCGGATAGCTTTGAAAAACCGATTTTGAAAAATCCAGACCTTTTGGGTACTGGATCATTCTAATGTCGAAGGTTTCCAAGGCCTCGGGAAGGCAAATCGTCAGGTCTCCGGCCTGGTTGCTTGTGGCTGTATAGTTTAGTAAGTAATAAAGGTCGCCGTTCTTAAAGGCATAGGTATCGTAAACGAGCTGGCCCCAGTGCTTACCATCACCAGAAACGTCGTAGGTCTCACGCGTCTCAAGGGCCATAGTTGTGTTGCGTTCTAAGCGTTCGCTAAGCTCCAGCTTAACACCGGTTCCGGTGATATTTAGCGGATAAGGCTCAATTGCCCCGTTTGCATAGTCTATGGCATTATTCTGGGCATAAGATATATCTTTAATGTCTCCGCCTGAAGCTACATTCGGAATAGATGATGTCAGGCTCGATGTCTCAGCGTATGCCGTAGAACCTCCTGTTAATAACAACAAAGCCGTCATCAAAATGAACGCCGCCTGCTTGCCGATATTCCCCATTTTTCAGTACCTCCGCTTACCACGAATGAAGCAGAATATGGTCGTGGACACAATTGAACAAGGAGCTTAAGGATTCCTCGTTCTGAATGCGTATTAAGGCTTCTGCAAACAGGGGTGCTGCTGAAATGATGCGTATCTTCGAAGATTGTGTCATTCTTTCATTGTCTACCGTATCCATGCCGACGAGCAGGTCTATGGGGCTGGCTTCAATCCGCTGAACGCCCTTCTCATCCAATAAAAGGTGCGTAATGGCCACAAAAACCTTTCTGGCACCACGCACCTTAAGGGCCTCCGCCATTTTGACAAGGGTTCCGCCGCTTAGGGAGAAATCATCGACAATCAGGGCATTACGATCCCTCACCTCGCCGATGACCTCGCAGATTTCTGCATTCTCATCATGAGCGCGCCTGATTTTGTCGCCTATAACAAGGTCTGTGTCCAGATACTCGGCGTATTTGCGCGCTGTTTTTGCAAATCCTGCATCGGGTGAAACCACGACTAAGTCAGGGATATTCAAC
>JAOABT010000117.1 GCA_026418215.1 Clostridia bacterium
GAACAGTGAAGAAGCCCTTCAAATAGTCTCTGAGGCATTGAGACATGATGATGAAATTCTGTTGGTCATTTCAGACCAGAAAATGCCGGGCAAGACGGGCGAAAAACTGCTTTCCGAGATTAACAAAAGCCTTCCGGATGCCTTAAAAATCCTTCTTACAGGCTATGCTGACATAGAAGCCGTGAAGTATGCCATCAACCATGCCGGCTTGTATCGCTATATCCCCAAGCCCTGGGACCGGGAGGACCTCATTCTCACGGTAAACGAGGCTATTCATAAATACCGCACCAAGAAACAGCTTGCCGAAAAGACAGAACAGTTGCGGAAAATGAATGAGGAATTGGAAAAAATGGTTGAGGTTCGGACGAATGAGCTTAAAGAAGCTCTAAAAGAGCTTGAATCCTTTTCCTATACCGTGTCTCACGATCTGAAATCCCCTTTGAGAAGCATTGATTGTTATTCTAAATTCATTCTCGAGGACTACGGTCAAGAGCTAAATGAGGATGTCACCAGTATGCTGAACAACATCCGAGAGGTTTGCTGCAACATGTTCGAGCTCATTGAAAAGCTTTTGCAGTATGCTGTTACGGCAAAGACTGTACCCGATCTCCAGTGTGTTGACATGTCAGCGTTAATATCCCAGACCTTTAAGGAGATTACGGCCACCGCGAAGGAACGGCATATCGAGCTTCTGATAGACACACCACTTCCTGAGGTTCAGGGAGATATGGTTCTTTTAAAGCAGGTTATTCACAACCTGCTCTCCAACGCGGTAAAGTTCACAAGATATAGAGAGAACGCCATTATCCACGTTTTGTGTGTACAAAAAGAGAAGGAATATGAATTTACCATCGCCGATAATGGCGTAGGCTTTGACATGGCCTATGCGGCAAAGCTTTTCGGCATTTTTCAGCGTATGCATACGCAGAATGAATTCGAAGGCTCCGGGATCGGTCTTGCAACGGTTAAGAAGATTGTAGAAAAGCACGGCGGCAGGGTCACCATTGAGGGTGTGGAAGATAAGGGCGCTAAAGTGACCTTTACGCTGCCCATCACCCCGTGGCCAGGACTATAGGGAGGACGGAAAAGCATTGAAGAAAAAGATACCGCTCCTGATCGTCTCAGGCGTTCTTTTCAGTATCATGGTTATAGTCCTCTATTTATCCTTTGAACGTCAATTTACTGTTCTGGGCTCGGCATGGGCCATTAATAAGCCAGTCTGGATGAATGTCGACGATGCCTTCAACCTGCCTGTGACCACAGATATTCATAAACG
>JAOABT010000149.1 GCA_026418215.1 Clostridia bacterium
GTCATGGCCTGAATCTCACCTTCCAGCATAATACCGGTGCAGCGGTTTAAAAGCACATCAGGCGCGCCCTTGGTGATAAAGCGATACCCGCCCTCCACCCGGTTGATGGTTGTCATGAGCTTGCGGTCGGAATCGAAGGGAATTTCGGAAACACGGGGATTACTCTTTTCAACCTCATCCTTGGCAAAATTCTTAGCCATGGCAAAGTCAACCAGGGCCGTTTCTGTAGGGTCGCCCAAGAGCTTGGTCTCCCCCTCACTTCGTGAGAATTTGGAGTCATTGCAAAGCACAAGGGAGGTCACGAAAAATTTAAAGCTCTGTTCCTCGTTATCCAAATCCTCGCTCTTTTCAAGACGGTTATTTAAAAAGACCTCTTTCACTGTCATTTTATTCTGGGTAAGCGTTCCTGTCTTATCCGAGCAGATAATCTGTGTGCTGCCTAAGGTTTCAACGGCTGAGAGCTTGCGGATGATGGCATTGCGTCTGGCCATTTTCTGAACGCCAATGGCTAAAACTATGGTCACAACAGCCGGCAACCCCTCCGGAATAGCGGCAACTGCAAGGCTTACGGCAGTGAGGAACATTTCAAGGGGATCGCGCCTCTGGAGTAAACCAACCCCAAAAATAATCACGCATATTAAAAGCACACCAATGCTTAAGATTTTGCTCATTTCTGTGAGCTTTCTTTGAAGCGGAGTCTCGTTCGATTCTGTCTGAACCAGATGCTCGGCGATCTTGCCTACCTCTGTTCCCATGCCTGTTGCGGTAACAACACCGACACCCCTGCCATAGCTGACATTACTGCTGGCATAAGCCATATTCTTACGGTCGCCTATAACAATATCGGCCTTATCAATGGGCTTGATTTCCTTCTCAACAGGCACTGACTCACCCGTGAGAGCTGCCTCCTCGATTTTAAGGCTGGCACTTTCGATAAGCCTCATGTCCGCCGGCACAATGTCTCCGGCTTCAATCAAGACGATGTCTCCCGGAACGAGCTCCTCGTTTTTAATCTGCTTGGTGGTGCCTGCCCGGCGTACCTTGACAAAGGGCGAGGACATATTCTTGAGGGCTGCAAGGGCTTTTTCAGCCTTGCTCTCCTGAATAACGCCCAAAACGGCATTAATCAATACGACAGACAATATGATGATGGCATCGGCCAAATCCTCTCCCTTTGTGACAATCAACGAAATGACAGCGGCAAGAATTAGAATGATGACCATAAGATTCTTAAATTGATCAATAAACATCATGAAGGTCGAGCGCTGCTTGCCCTCCTTGAGTTCATTCTTTCCGAACTTCAAAAGTCTTTCCTGGGCTTCTGCCTCGTTCAGTCCATCCAGACTCGATCCCATTTGGTTGACGACGTCTGATGCCTCCAACGTATGGTAAAGCTGTTCTTTCTCCATTATTGCCTCCTTATAACGGTTAGTCTTTTGGCAAAATCTTCTTTTAATTAGTTTAGACCAACCTTGCAGCGATGGCAAGTTTTTGTGTGAGAGTCAGGGCCATCTGCTCCATTATTCTGTACCAAAAGCAGGGTTTTTCATGTAATGGGATTCAAGGATATCTGTTTATTTTTATCTTTACATTTGGTAGCCATGGCAACCGATTTTTCCAAGACTCTCCCTTATAATGAGCAGGTAAACAAAAACACCGCGACACGCTAAATAAATAAAGTCCCGCCAAGTAAGTTTAGTTTTTGAGAGGAGAACAACCATGAAGAGGAATATTATTCATATTGATGAAGAGAAATGTAATGGCTGCGGTATCTGTGTCAACGCCTGTCATGAGGGTGCGCTTCAGATGGTAAACGGCAAAGCGAGGCTGATATCCGAAGCCTATTGCGACGGACTTGGTGCATGCCTTCCCGAATGTCCCACAGGAGCAATTGCCATTCAGGAAAGGGAAGCGGATGCTTTTGACGAAGAAGCCGTAAAAGCCAAAATGGCTGAAGCTCATCAAGCACACAAGGAAGAGCCCAAGCATGAAGCTCGTGGTCAAGAGCCTAAGCATGAAGCAAAGATGCCCGAGAAGCTTCCTTGCGGATGCCCGGGAACTCATGCGCGAGCGATTGAGAGAAAGGTTTTCCAACAGCCTGTAGCCAAGGTCTCCGCGGTTTCTTGCGAAAAGCCTGAATCCCAGCTCCGCCAATGGCCCTGCCAGATCAAGCTGGTATCCCCCATGGCACCCTACTTCAGCGGCGCACATCTTTTGATTGCGGCTGACTGTACGGCTTACGCCTACGCCAACATTCATCAGGAGTTTATGAGAAATAAAATTACGCTGATTGGCTGCCCCAAGCTGGATGACGGGGATTACTCCGAAAAGCTCGCAGCAATTCTAAGCTACAACGACATTAAGAGCGTGACAATCCTTCGCATGGAGGTTCCCTGCTGCGGCGGCATTGTTCAGGCAGCCAAGAATGCTCTTATTAAAAGCGGAAAAATGATTCCCTGGAATGTCGTGATTATTACCACTGACGGCCAGATTAAAGAAGACTGATTTTCACACAGGCTTCAATACGTAAAAATTTAATAAGAAGCAGAGAAAAAGGACGTTTTTATACTGCCCTTCTGTTTCTTATACATAAGAATAAAGTGAGGTATGCATGATGTCTATGTTTTGTTTTCAATGTGAACAGACAGCCGAGGAAAAGGCTGTACCATGGCGGGCGTTTGCGGAAAAAGGCACAGGCCATTCTGTACCCCCGACGGCATGAAATGCAGAGCATAAAAAGACTCGAGAGCTTACCGTTCTCAAGTCTTTTTTCTTGTTTATTAAAGATGGAATAAATAAAGTGGTACGAAGCAGCACCCACCTATGATAGGAATCAAACATTGCTTTAAAAGTTTAGATTTGAAGTTTCATGAATGGTACATATAAGTGAAGAGTGCCTGACTGTTCATGTAGAGAGAGGCCTCTATTTATGCAAATTACACCAGAAAGTCATCCTTTAAAAGCCCTGATGCCTGCCTCGTGGGCCTCAATGATACGGTCACATTCCGCATCCCATTCCTCATCAAGCCAGCAAAGCTCGGGATGCTTCTCGTACCAGGCGATGGTTTCCTTGATGCCTTGCCTGAAAGGCGTTATAGCCTCATAATCGGTAACCATGGACTTCACCTTGGTGTTATCAAAGCACACGCTGTTGATCTTGTCTCCAACAAGCTCGCTGAAGCGATCCGGGATGCATGCTGTAAAGAAATCGGTGGAAACATGGTAAAGCTCGGGCTTTACGCCAACAGCCTCTCCAAGCTGTTCGGTCAGCTGGTTCCACGAAAGCACTTCGTCCGACGTAATATGAATGGCTTCACCGATAGCCTTGGGATTTCCCATCAGCCCCACAAAGGCCTTGGCAAAATCAGAATTATGGGTCACAACCCATAACGAGGTGCCGTCGCCGGGAATAACGATTTTTTTGCCGCGCTTCATGCGCTCAACAATGCTCCAGGTAGACTTGCGGCTGTTGTAAATGCAAGGGATGCTGGTAACGCCATAGGTATGTGAAGGGCGGATAATGGTTACAGGGAAGCCGTTTTGGCGGTATTCGCTAAACAATAAGTCCTCACAGGCAATCTTATTGCGGGAGTATTCCCAATAAGGGTTAACCATAGGTGTTTCTTCGGTAATCCGGAAATTCTCAAGGGGCTTCTGGTAGGCCGACGCAGAGCTGATGAACATATATTGCTTGGTCTTGCCCTTGAAAAGCCTCAAGTCAACCCCAACATTCGTGGTATCAAAGGCTATCCAATCGACAACCACATCAAAGAAATAATCCTTCAAAATCTCCTTGGCTTCAGCCTCATTACGGATATCACCCTGGATCAGCCTTGCGCCTTCGGGAGTGAACCCGGTTCGTGTGTTGCGGTTAAAGAGGTAAAGCTCGATACCCATTTCCAGCGCAAGCCTGGATACTGCGGTACTGATAACGCCAGTGCCGCCTATGAACAAAGCCTTCACAAAAACACCTCCGCCAATCTTGTCTTTTGGTATTTGCCTTCATTATACCGTTTCCCTAAGGGCCTAGGAAGACAATCTTTGGAAAAAGGGCTCAAAGCTCCGGTACATGGGCATGGAAAGGCCGTATTTATCACCTTCGGCAAGGATGTCCCTGTAT
>JAOABT010000178.1 GCA_026418215.1 Clostridia bacterium
AAGAGACAGGTATAGACTAAGAGGAAAACAGGATTTAAGAAATACAGCGGCTAGATTGACAGAATAGAGTAAAGAGGTGTTTTATGATTGATGTATTTGTGGAGATCATTCGGGAAGGGGTAAAGCTGCCGGCCTACGCAAATCCCTATGATGCGGGTATGGATGTATGCGCTGCAGAGGATGTTGTCATTAAGCCCGGAGAAACGGTCATTATTCCTACGGGGTTGAAGTTTGCCATCCCTGAAGGCTACGAGATTCAGGTTAGGCCTCGAAGCGGAATAAGCTATAAAACACCGCTGAGGCTTTCCAACTCACCGGGTACCATCGATGCGGGCTATCGCAACGAGCTCGGAATACTGATGACCAATACATCCCCGGAGGGGACGGAGCTGGATTCCCGCCTATTTACCTGTGAGGATAAGGGAAACAATAAGGGAAGCTATCATATTAAAAAAGGGGAGCGGATCGCGCAGCTGGTGCTGGCGGAAGTGCCCCGCATGAATCTGAAGGTCGTTCCCTCAGTGCTGGAGATTGGAACAAACCGTGGTGGCGGCTTCGGCTCCACCGGCATCAAATAAAGAAATAAGGAGTGTTAAGGGATGATTAATCGACAGAGGCTTGTAGATGAATTTGTGAGCCTGGTACAAGTGGACAGCCTGACTAAAAAAGAAAGGGCCATGGCCGATACGCTGCTTAAAAAGCTAAGGGAGATGGGCTATGAGCCCTATGAGGACGAGACAGCTGCCAAAATCGGCGGTAATGCCGGAAATGTGGTGTGTCATGTTAAGGGGAGTCAGGAGAAGCCCGTTCTTCTCCTCATGGCGCATATGGACACGGTGGTGCCCGGGCTATCCAAAAAAGCTATTGTGGAGGGCGATATTATCCACAGCGATGGTACAACGGTTCTGGGCGGCGACGATGCGGCCGGTATTGCGGTTATTTTGGAAACCGTCAAGTCCCTCAAGGAGGACAACATACAGCACGGCGATATCTATGTGGCCTTCACTGTTGCAGAAGAGGGCGGCCTCTTCGGTGCCAGGAATTTAGACCTTTCCCGCATTCCTGCAGATTTTGCCTTTATCCTCGACGACGAGGGGCCTATAGGAACAGTGGCTGTTAAGGCACCCTATTACAACAGATTCAAGGCAACCTTCAAGGGTCGCGCAGCACATGCCGGCATTGAGCCTGAAAGGGGTCTGAGCGCCATCCTGCTGGCGTCAAAAGCCATTGCCCAAATGCCTCATTTCGGAAGAATTGATGCTGAAAGCACCTCGAATATCGGCATTATAGGCGGCGGGGAAGCGCGGAATATCGTCTGTCCCTCCTGTACCATTGAAGGTGAGGTACGTTCGATTGTTGAGGAAAAGATTGAGCGGTTTACCAATGAAATCTTAGACTCCTTTAAAAAGACTGCCGAGAGTCTGGGCGGAAAGGTCGAGATCGACCTTGAGCGCATGTATCCCGGCTACGACATTAAAGAAACGGATGAGATCTTAAAGCTCCTCGGCAAGGCCTCAGAGCTTTCGGGAATACCGCTTCACCTCCATGCAACCGGCGGCGGCAGCGATACAAACATCATCAATGGCAAGGGGATACCAGCCGTTGATACCAGCGTCGGCATGGAGAAGGTTCACAGTACCGAAGAGTTCATCCGTATCTCGAATATGGAGAAGGCCTGCAGCTTCTTAACCGCCATTATCAAGGCTGCCGCGACATATAGTCGTTAATGATTTTTTGAATACTGGAATCCTTAATATTGATGGAAATCTGAATACGCCTGTTCTTTGCCTTTGAGGCTTCGTCGCTGCCCTTTGCGACAGGACGGAACTCCGAGAACCCCGAGGCCTGGAAGTAGCTCCCGTAAGCGCTTTCGAGCTCGGGGTTTTCTTGCATCATCGTGTTGATGACGGCAATAGCCCTTTCGCACGAGAGCGTATAGTTATTCTCATAGGTGTCATCCGAGTCTGCATAGCCCGAAATAATGATGGAGTCGACGCTTTCCCTCATGGAGGCCTTTGAGAGGATTTTCTCAAAAGCCACTGCGAACTTTTGAAGCATCTTTCTTCCGCTTTCCGAGATTTCGCTGGAGCCCTTGGCAAAGAGAAGGCTGCTCTGAATCACCAGATTGGCGTTATCATCGATAGTGACAAGAGCTTGCGAAGCCTTGCCTGATGTGGCGCTGAGCTCCTTTTCAATTGAGCTTTTAACTTCCTTGAGAAGGCTTAAGCGGAGCAGAGATATTTCCTCGATCTGACCTTTCACCTTAGTAAGCTCGGTCTCTTTATTCCTTAAGGCCTGCTGATCGCTTGAAAGCTGGCTTTCTAGGTCGTTAATCCTGGCTTCGCGCTCCGAGAGAGACTTTTCAAGCCCCGACATCTCGGTCTTCTTCTGACCTAAAGCACTGTTGACCTGATCAAGCCTTTTTTGTGCGTCGTCAAGCTGCTTCTGGGTTTGAGACAGTGTGGCCGAGGCCTTTGTCAGCTGACTGTCCCAATTCTTAGCCGAAACGATCTGCTTGATGAAAAAGATGACAATAAAGAAGAACAGCACAAAGACAATGGACGACATGACGTCTGTGAAGGAGGGCCAGTAGTGCTCCTCCTCCGGGCTTTGCCTGTTTCTTGCCATAGCCTTCATGTGAATCACCTGCCTCGTTCAATTCTGGCTGCTGCTGCTTCGGAATAGTTAAGCAAGCGATCGGGAATCTCGTTCACAGCCTTTAAGAAGAGCTGCCTGTCGGTGACCGAGTGATCAAGCTGCTTTGAAAGCTCCCTGAGAAGTCCGCTCATGCCCTCCATTCGCTTATTTTCTGTACGGATTTCTTCAACGAGCTTGTTGAGCTCTTCTGAACAGCTGAATATTCTTAACCCGCTTTGGTACATCGTTTCAGAGGTTTTGTCGAAGGATTTGCAGAGGATCTCCGCGCTTTGATCCACGCGCTGGAGGTTGGCTGAGAATTCCTTATTGAAGCCTTTCAGCGTGGAAAGCTCACCTGTAAAGGAGCCCAGGGTTTCATTGAAGGTGGTGATAGATTGGCCAAGGCTCTCTGAGATAAGACTGATGTTATCCTTTTTCTCTGATTGCTGTTTGACCAGCTGTTCCTTAATCTCGGCGGCCGTCTTGATATCTAAATATTCTTCAAATTGTGTGATAAAAAGCTTCTTGGATTTTTGAGCCCTTATAAAGGTGGTGATCAGGGAAAGCAGGATGGAGAAGCCTGTCCCGAAGAGGCTTGTGATAAACGCCACAGACATGCCCTGGAACGAGGCCACCAGCACCTTGAAGGTATTGACGCCAGCCTCGCTCATGAGCGTTTCAGCGCTGGTTCTTGTCATGATGCCGCCGATATTGCCCACAGCGGAGGTCAGGCCTAAAAAAGTACCGAAAAGGCCTGTGGTAATAAGGAGGCCGTTAACCTTTTTAAGAAAGCCCTCCCCCGTTAAGCAGGGCTTCAAATACGCCTCCAGCGCCGTTTCAATGATGGCGCTTGTATTGACATTCTCGACGCCGCTTGCATAGGCATTCTTATATTCATCGGTTGCCCATTGGAGCATTTCTGAATCCAAGGCGCTCATTTCGCCGGCGCAATAAGCCGCAAGCTCCTCGGAAAGCGCCACATATTGCCTTCTTACTAGAATATTCACATAAAACCCGACAATAAAGAATGCGATGATACAGCCGGTAATGACTGAGCCTAAAAGTCCCATTTGCTGATACAGGCCAACAAGACTATCGAACATAGACAACACCTCACATTGGAGTTTTTCTTAAGCTTTTTTCCAAGCAGCAAGCTTGTCTTTTAAAAAGCACAACCTATTTATATGGGGTTGTCCAAGGGGTTAGAAGTATTGCTTGGGAATGGAAAAGAAAAAGACCGCATACCTTTTCGGGCTGCGGTCCTTCTCGAGGTTTATATGGATTGTGCGGGGAAAAGCAGATTAATAGGTGATCCCCTGAGCATACATGGCAGCGGCAACCTTCTTGAAGCCGGCAATGTTGGCGCCCATCACAAGGTTGTCGGGATCGCCGTACTCCTTTGCAGCATCGCTGGCATTCTTGTAAATGCTTTGCATAATGCTCTTAAGCTTGGCATCAACCTCTTCAAAGGTCCAGGAAAGCCTCATGCTGTTCTGGGACATTTCAAGACCGGAGGTTGCAACGCCGCCGGCATTGGCAGCCTTTGCAGGTCCGTAGATGATCTTGTTCTTTAAGAAGACTTCAACGGCTTCGGGAGTGGAAGGCATGTTGGCGCCTTCGCCTACTGCAAAGCAGCCGTTCTTGACGAGGATGGCGGCATCGTTGCCATCGAGTTCGTTCTGTGTTGCACAGGGAAGTGCGATGTCGCAAGGAATGGTCCAGATGCCTCTGCAGCCTTCCTTGTAAATGGCGTTGGGATGGTGCTTGGTGTATTCGGAGATACGTCCTCTTTGGACTTCCTTGATAAGCTGAACGGTTTCAAGCTTGATGCCGTCTCTGTCATAGATGTAGCCGTTGGAGTCGCTTAAGGCTACAACCTTGCCGCCCAGCTGATAAACCTTCTGGGTAGCGTAGATGGCAACGTTACCGGAACCGGAGATGACAACGGTCTTGCCTTCGAAGGACTTGCCCTTGGCCTTTATGGCCTCGTCCATGAAGTAGCAGAGGCCGTAGCCTGTGGCTTCGGTACGTGCAAGACTGCCGCCGTAGGGAATGCCCTTACCGGTTAACACGCCTGTGAATTCGTTACGAAGCTTCTTGTACATGCCATACATATAGCCGATTTCACGGCCGCCGACACCGATGTCGCCGGCAGGAACGTCTGTATCGGGTCCGATGTGACGTGCAAGCTCAAACATAAAGCTCTGGCAGAAGCGCATGATTTCCATATCGGATTTGCCCTTGGGGTCGAAGTCGGAACCGCCCTTGCCGCCGCCCATGGGGAGGGTGGTCAGGGAGTTCTTGAAAATCTGTTCAAAGCCAAGGAACTTGATGATACCAAGGTTAACGGAAGGATGAAAGCGGATACCGCCCTTATAAGGACCAATAGCGCTATTGAACTGAACGCGGAAGCCGCGGTTGACCTGAACCTTGCCATTGTCATCAACCCACGGAACGCGGAACATAATCTGTCTTTCGGGCTCGACGATGCGATCAAAGATGCCGGCCTTGACATACTCTGGGTGCTTTTCAGCGACGGGCTCAAGAGATTCAAGAACCTCTTTGACGGCCTGGTGGAATTCGACTTCACCAGGATTACGCTTAACGACGGATTCATAAACGCCAGCTAAGTTTTTCATGATAGTGACCTCCCAATTTTTAATAAATGATTATTATTAATTCAGTCGCCCTTTTAGAGGCATGACTAAAAAATGCAATAAAAAAAGCTATCACTTGCATTCTTAGAGGATTGAGAAAATGCACAAAAAGTCCGTGAAAGCTCCCAATTCTACCACCCCATTGCAGCAGAACAATGCATGTTCATACTTGAACATCATTTATTAAACTGAGGGCCGGATTTCAATTGAAAATCAAGCCGGACAACTGAATTATATCAAAGCAAAAAACAAAATGCAAGATATGGAATTCAAAATTGCAAAAAGTTTGCAGAATTTGTCGGAAGTCCCGAGCCTTTATTCGTTTGGGGAAATACCTAAGGCTCTAATGGCAGACAGGATTGTGATTAAGGAGTGCAATAAAGAGTAGTTGCTTTTATCTTAGCCAGCTACTGTTTAATAAACAATAGTCTGGGATAAAAAGGCCAGCTTAATCATGTCGACACCAAAGCATGTTCTGGTTTGAGTCCTGACTGATTAAGCTGGCCCTGTTGATGGCCGTCAAAAGACCATTCTATTTGATAGGGATAGGTATTGTTTGATATGGATAGGTATTGTTGATAAAGCAGCCGCAAGCTGTATGCCACGGCGCTCGTTTGAAATTGAAAGTCTCAGGAGCTCATAGGAGCGTTCCTTTGAGGGATTCAATTTGATGCCTGCGGTGTATTGCATCACTATCTTAATGCCATTTGGTTACTTCTTGGACCGGATATACTCGTCAATGGCCTTGGCAGCCTTTTTGCCGGCACCCATGGCCAGAATGACTGTGGCAGCACCGGTTACGGCATCGCCTCCGGCATAAACGCCTTCCTTGCTGGTTAGGCCGGTTTCCTCGCTGGCCATGATGCAGCCCCACTTGTTGGTCTCAAGGTCAGGTGTGGTACTGCGGATCAATGGATTAGGAGAGGTGCCGATGGCTATGATGGCGGTGTCGATGTCCACGATATGCTCGCTGCCTGCTTTCGCAACAGGACGGCGTCTTCCGGAGGCATCGGGCTCGCCAAGCTCCATCTCGACGCATTCCATTCCGGTTACCCAGCCCTTTTCATCTCCGATGATACGGGTAGGATTGGTGAGGAGCTTAAAGATAATGCCCTCTTCCTTGGCGTGGTGGACCTCTTCAAGACGGGCCGGCATCTCAGCCTCAGAACGCCTGTAGATGATATAGACGTTCTCAGCGCCGAGACGCTTTGCGCTTCGGGCTGCGTCCATGGCAACGTTGCCGCCGCCTACAACAGCCACCGACCTTCCGTGCATGATGGGAGTAGCGGCATCTTCCTTGTAGGCTTTCATCAGGTTAATACGGGTAAGGAATTCGTTAGCTGAATAAACACCGTTGAGGTTCTCGCCGGGAATGCTCATGAAAACAGGAAGTCCGGCGCCTGAGCCGATGAAAATCGCCGAATAGCCTTCTGCGAAAATCTCATCCACGGTTAAAACCTTTCCGATGACCATGTTGGTTCTGATTTCAACACCCAAATCCTTAAGGGCGTTGATTTCCTGTTGAACAAGCTTCTTGGGCAATCTGAACTCGGGGATGCCGTAAACAAGAACGCCGCCTGCCGTATGGAAGGCCTCGAAAATGGTGACATCATAGCCAAGCTTAGCAAGATCACCGGCGCAGGTCAGGCCCGCAGGACCGGAGCCCACAACAGCCACCCTTTTGCCGTTTCTTTCGGTCTTCTCAGCGGTTTTTTGAATATTCTTCAAATACCAGTCTGCTGTGAAGCGTTCAAGACGGCCAATGGCCACGGGCTCACCCTTGATGGCGCGGACGCATTTCTGCTCGCACTGGGTTTCCTGAGGGCAGACACGCCCGCAGACAGCCGGGAGACTGTTGGTTTCCTTTATTTTTTCATAGGCCTCTTCAAACTTGCCTTGGGCCACAAGGGTGATGAATTCGGGAATCTTGACATTCACCGGGCAGCCTGAGATACAGGGCTTATGCTTGCAGTTGAGACAGCGCTGGGCCTCCTCGATTGCCATTTCCTCGGTATAACCCAAAGAGACCTCTTCAAAATTCTTATTGCGGATTTGGGGCTCCTGCTCAGGAATAGCCACCTTTTTGGGAGACATATTAGGCATGGGTCGCACCTCCTAAACGGCATTGATGACGCTCTACGGCTGTTTTTTCATAGTCCTTGTACATGGAAAGACGTCTCATAAGCTCCGGGAAATCCACCTCGTGCCCGTCAAAATCAGGGCCGTCAACACAGGCAAACTTTGTCTTTCCACCCACAGTGACGCGGCAGCCGCCGCACATGCCGGTCCCATCGATCATGATGGGGTTTAGGCTTACGATGGTCTTGATGCCGTAGGGCCTTGTGACATCGCAGACAACCTTCATCATGATGGGAGGCCCAATGGCAATCACCACATCATAGCTCTGTCCTTCGTCGATAAGCTGCTTCAGAATGTCTGAAACAAAGCCCTTTGTGCCGTTGGAGCCGTCATCGGTCGTCACAACCAGACGGCTTGAAACTGCGGCCATTTCTTTTTCCAATATAACAAGGTCCTTATTGCGGAAGCCTGTGATAACGTCAACTTCGACGCCCATGCTGTGAAGCTTTTTGGCCTGGGGATAGGCAATAGCGGTACCCAGACCGCCGCCGATGACGGCTGCTTTCTTGATGTTGTCAAAATGAGAGGCAATGCCTAAGGGGCCGCAAAAATCATTGAGAGCGTCCCCTTCGTTGAGAGCCCCGAGCTTTTGGGTAGAAGCGCCAACCTCCTGAAAAATAATCGAAACAGTGCCCCGGTCTCGGTCATAGTCGGCGATGGTTAAAGGCACACGTTCGCCTTCTTCGTCCACGCGAAGAATGATGAATTGGCCAGGTTCAGCCTTTCGTGCCACATAGGGCGCCTCAATTTCAAGAAGCTTGACCTGGGGATTCAAGATTTCTTTCCGCACAATCCTATACATGAATGAACCCCTTTCTTAACTCAAACAATGGTTCCATGGTTATCTTAAATCAAAAGCACATCCAAAGTCATTCAAATGGGCCTTGTTTTCTATATATCATATTATAACGTATCTTGGGGCTAACCAATAGAAGAAATTAGCATTCACGCTTACGTGAAAGGACCTCGGGAATGAGAATGAATCCTGCAAGGAGCAAAAGTCCGAGACTGATATAGAGCACGGCTTTGACACCATAGCTTTGCATGATGACACCTCCCGCGGCTGGGCCTATCACCGCTGTCAGACCTGTCTCTTATACACAT
>JAOABT010000256.1 GCA_026418215.1 Clostridia bacterium
TTATAGTAATTAACAAAACCGTTTTAGTTTAGTCTTGCGAGGTGCTGAGGACTCAATGGTTTTTTTCATGCCACAGATTCATCAAGGTTTTGATCACCCGCTCGGTCTTGCCGTTGGTTCTGGGGGTAGAAATCCGCGTAAAAAGCAGGTGCATTGTTTTTGCGCTTTGCCTCATATTTGTTCTGTTCTTTAAGTTTTATTTTTGCCTTTCCCAATCTCCTAATGCTATAGGGCAGGCGGCGAAAATGTTTGTTTATACTGCGGTGGATGGTAAAATTCCTATACCGTCCATAGGAAAGGAATGGATATTGTTGGTTGGGCTACATGGTGTTTCCGGGCAAGTGCAACTACTTTTTTTGTGATATGATTGATCACATTCCTGTCGTTGCAGTGGTATCAATCGTGTCTTTTTTATAATCACTATGGGGGTATCTTACTGTCAAAATTAGTTTCTTTGATGATACCCCGAAAGTGTAAATAATGACTTAATGAGTGACTATCACTAATATCTCTACGCGATACTTTGGAAACCTATTAGACAGAAGTCAAGTGAGGGGTTAACACTTTCGCGGTTTGGCAAGAGATGACGAAATAAAAGAAAGGCACCCATTTATGAGGGCTTTTTTCTTTTTGTGCATCGGCGCGTTTTCATTGCTGCTCGTTGGTTGTGAGCAGAAAACGAAGTGGGAGCTTGTGACCACGAACGATGGCGTTGCTTACCGAATCAATAAAAAGAACGGGGACGTTTTCCGTGTCACAGGCCTTGAGATTGTCAAGCTCAAAGAGATTGACAAGCGAGAGACGGATGCCATCAAGAAGTCGTATGTGAGAGATTGGCCTGTCAAAACAATCAAGAACATAGGTGTTGTTTCACTACACCTCAAGACGACTTGGAGAGATGGGGAGTTGAAATATCTCCTTAATGTCTCCCCTATCACTTCTCAGGTTCAGAAGGCCATAGAGACGAAAGATTCCGAGGCACGTTTTAATTTAGATTTCTCTGACAAAGACGGTTTTGAATTATTGACCTTGACAATAAAACTTCAGGAGATGACAAGAATAATTGATGATACTGGGAAGCCTCAGTCATTGATTGCCACGGGTTCGAAGCGATGCAGCGTCAAGACATATGAAGAAATTGCTCTTTTTGGGATTGGATGGGCAGGTTTTCCGGAAGAGTCGCCATAACATAGTATACCCATATGCTACAGTGAATGGCCTATCTGCCATCTGTTCTAGGTTCCCTGTAGCTCGTGACTGTACCATAAGCTTCATCTGTGCTGCGGAATCCGTCGCTGAGCATGGGGGTTGAGAGGAACGATATGCAAGATCTTATATATATCTACCACAACAACCAACAGGAGGGTCCGTATGCTCCGGAGCAACTCCTCAATATGATAGCGGAAGGTACTTTGACGCCAGTAACCCTTGCTTGGAAAGAGGGTATGTCGGATTGGGCTCCTTTGCATATCGTCATGTCGTGCAAAGTGTTGAAGCAAGCTACCCAGATGCCACCTCCGCCTTCCATTGACCAACAAATAACACAACTGAAAGTGCCAACACCTTCAGCTGCCACAACTGGCCTGAAAGGCGTCGGCGGTTGGCTCTTATTCTTCTGTGTGGGACTTACAATACTTGGACCTTTGTTATCTCTTGGTCAAATCACAATGGATTGGGTAAAAGCTAAACCCCTATTTTTCTATTTTCCGAATGCCAAGATTGCTATTATGTTTGAGAGCATCGGATTGATGGCGTTGCTAATCTACGGGTTCATTGCAGGGTGCATGATTTGGGGTGGGAATGCACGCGGTCGTGAAATCGCCAAGAGGTATCTTCTCATCCGTTTGGTCGGGTTCATTGGGGTTGAGCTCATTTGTGTTATGATCATGTGGGACCTTGTATCACAAAATGTCACGTTAGTAATAGATGCGATGGTTAAACCAGTCTTTCGGGAAGTTGGATTCTTCTTAATCTGGTGGTTCTACTTCAAGAAATCCAAACGTGTGCGGAATACTTACGGAGCAATCTGATTGACTGCTTTCTATTATTGATGCCTTCTTTCAATATTGCTGTTGCGAAGCATAGTAGTCGAGTATTGAATTATTAGTTTTCCTGCCCAAGCCATTTTGCTATTATATTACTGACCATTGCAATAGTCATGATCCAAATGCGTGATACAGGTTACTGTGTCCGCATTACTGCTCCAGCGCCGCTGCTCGAGTCTCCTTACCGCCCGTGCGCGTACCTGATTCAGAACAACATAACGGCATAATTCCAACTTATCCTTATACCAAACATTGCCTTGAACCGCCCTTTAAACACATGACCAAAGGTTTTGTGCCGACGGTTATTATGTCTGGATATAGATGCTGTTAAGCTAGTGCGTGCCAAAGAGATAGATTCCCATCAGGAATCTCAATGACAAGATGATAATGGTTGTCCATAAGAACAATATGCATAACAGAGCCAGCGGCAGCGTTGCACCAAGGCAGCTAAAACAGGTAGAAAACTTTGCCAATCTTGATCGTCTCTAAATATTTGTGCCCCTGCATTACCATAGCTGGTGATGTAATACACCACCCCTGGATATTCAATTCTCAATGGTTGTGTCACAAACCCCAACTCAAATACTAATTTAAGACCTGCTTTTTTCACTTTATATGGCTTGATTTACTTACTATATGTGTCTAGAATAGTATAAAAAAACAATATGTGGCATCAGAGGGGGCATAATGCGTATAGCGATTTTTAGGCTGGGGCTGATGATTTTGGCAGCTTCTTGTTGGACACCCTCGTGGGCAGCGCTCAATCACAACCACAGCTCCATCAAAGCTCTGTGTAAGGCGTACGGCTTCCTGTTGGGACAGGAATACAGCTTGAAGCGAATAGAAAAGGCGTATCCTGCTCTCCGCATACAAGTCGAGGCCGCGCGATCCACGTTTGAAAGCAGTTTTGCGGGGGTGAAAAAGGCGCTTGAGCAAGAACTTATACAGGCAATGGGAGAAGCAAGCTTCCAGAAATTTCGCGGGGAAATGGAGAAGAAATCAATTCAGCTCCTTAGTCAACAACAATTGAACCCTATGATTGTACAGGAGTTTTTATGGCAAGTCAAAGCACGCGCCAAAGGGGCTGAAATGGACATTGACGTACTCCGTTACCTTTTGTCTGTAAAGTATGCAAAGTGCCCCGCCGCCGAGTTTTTGGACGGGTTTCGACAACAATTCAGTACAGATGGGATTGAAAAAGCTCAAGGCATAAAGCTCAAGTTGCAGCTCCCACAGTCTTGGCTTGCGGAGGAAGGTGAAAGGCCACATATCGTCAAGAAATGGATCAATGAAGGCGGCACCGGACTGTCATTTATCATGTTAGACATACGAGATGCCGAAGGCTACACACCTTCAGCCTTAGAAATAGAACAGTTCGTCAAGTCTGGCAAAGCACGCCAGACTTTCAATAACCTCGGCAAGGTCTACGACGTTGGGACTTTCACAATTGAACGTTGTAAGGGATACTGGGTTGACCTATCAATGATTCAAGAGCGCGTAGGTCTCCGAATGTATCAGCGAGGGGTGCTTTATCAGTTATTTTTCAGAGGAAAAGCGATCGGTATTATGTGCATGGCATCTGCAAACGAATGTGACTCTCAAAAAGCGGATGCCAGCGCCGAGCTCATCAAGCCTCTCTGCCGGCAAGTGGTAAATAGCTTGGTGTTGGAACAGGCGTACTGAAGGTTATCCTATGAGAGCACGCGTAGAAAAAGTAAATCGTTTTATGATTGTTGGTCGGGGAAGATCCGGCTAAACTTGGCGGAATAACCGCAGCATCGAAGCCCGCCGAGGGTTGCCATTGTGGATGAAGACACCGCATATTTCCAGGCTCTTAAAACTTAAGGATAGAATCAAGCACGGTCGAGCGGGGCTATCTGTCACAAGCAATACGCCGAAGCTATCTAATGTGAGATTTCTGTATATTAATTCCTTAAGTTTTTCAATGGCCATGGCGGTTGACCACTTATGCAAAAAGGCATGGCAGTTTGGTCTTGCACACGTAGACCTTAGATTCAATTAACCTCATATTGCCACCATTTTCATGCAATGGTTTGACTTGATGGATATGAAAAAACCGCCCGATTTCGTTATAGAGGCGGTCTAAGTCAAACCCACATCCTGAGCAGGTCGCCATAATAGCAGCTTTTTTCCAAATTTTCTGTTCAGTTCGAATCAGCGGATGTTGCTCCATTTCAACCATATTATAAATTGTGGCTTACGATGGTATAAAAAGAGAATCGGTAATGGTTCGCGATGCTAAGTTCCGTTTAATATTGTTTTTTATTATTTATATATGAACCAAATCCGACAATGTCAAGAATATAATTTCTGCAATCAGAAATAGGTTCCTCTATGGTTTTGTATTGAATGGCCATATAT
>JAOABT010000285.1 GCA_026418215.1 Clostridia bacterium
AGCCGTTGCCGTTTTGATTGCATCCCAAAACCTTCGCAATATCGCGGCCCACCGACGGCTTTTCTGTTAAAACCAATATTTTGCCCATTAAAGTACCATCCTCAATTTAGTCTCTTAAATCATAACCCCATATAGCTTCTAAAGAAAGGCTTTTTTATATCGGCTGGCGCTTTCACGCAATCTTTTGGGATAAAAAGCATCATAAAAACCTTATATACAGCTTTTTGCCACGACATTAGCCTATATTCTATAGGCTTCTATTGTTTTTTAGTTTTATGCGATAGAAAAAACTGAACGCTTTAAAGCGCTTAGAAAAAAGCAGGATCATAAGCTGACCCTGCTTAGGCTTGAGATGGACATTATTTCTTGCTGAGCATTTCAGGATTTGCGGGCTTTGAGATTTCAGAAAGGGCTTCGGAAGCCTCCATGTTAAAGCGTTGATCCGCTGCCATGTCTCCCAAGGCCAGCATACCAACCAGCATGTTGTTTTCTACTACCGGAATACGGCGGATGCGGTTGGAGGACATGATCTGCGAAGCCTGATTGACGTCCATGTCGGGTGTCGCAGTGGTGACACTCTTTGTCATAACGTCCTTAACAGGCGTGTCTTGAGGATTTTTACCATGGGCAACGTTACGCACTACGATGTCGCGGTCTGTCACAATCCCGATAACGCCAGTCTGGTCGCAAACCGGAATGGAACCCACGTTGTGCTTCTGCATCAGCTGTGCGGCCTCAACAATCTTGGAGTCCGGATTAATATAGGCAACATTATGTGTCATGATATCTCGAACTTTCATTGCTGTTTTCCTCCTTTATTGATGGTTTCATTATAGTTTTTGTTGAAGTCGTCAAAGAAAAACAAACAAATATTGACTAAACATCACTTTTAACTTCAAAGCAGCCTGTCACCTGTTTGACAGTATTTGCTCAGCCGGTAAATTAAACCAAATCAACAATTGATTTCTAATGAGGAGATCGGTATTATTGTTTATTGATAGTGTTCATTTAAATTGTTGAGGGTTTCAATGAAGACGATGAAGAAACTGATTCTTTTGCTTCTTTGTACAATAATCTCCCTGCTCGTGGCCTCCTGCACGCAGGTGCCATTCAAAGCAACTCCTTATACCCGCGATGTTTCCAAGGATGCCTGTAAGCTTGAACAAAAGCGTATAGATGCGCTGGATAAGCCCCTGGAAGTCTCCGTCCTTACTTACAATTCGATCGAGTACCTTTCCTTTGACGATACATATCTTTTGCTCACGGCCGTCAATGAGCGCCTGAAGCTTTTCAGGCTGTCCGGGTCGAAAGAAAAGGATATGGAAAGCATTTTTGACTTGGGCAAGGGGACATTGAGCATTAATACACGGCTTGGCGAAGCCTCTACCTATTCCGAAATACTTTGGGGAACATCGGTTGGAGAATATTTCGATTTTTCTTCTTTGAGAACTGGCCACCCATTGATTCTCGATACGACTTACCTTAAAGATTTTGATATCAAATCCCTTTACTTTAAAGGCCAGTATTATATGCCTCTGTCACTTTTCAATTATGCTTTTTTGTCTAACCATTACCTGCTCTATCCCTCAGCAAAAGGAAACTACTATGTTCTTGACCCGATAGATACCTTTGAAGATAAGACACTGGAAGTATTGGATGCCAATGAAGTCTCCCTTAACGAGAGCTGCAGCTCGGCCTTGTTTGCATTTTCAAGAAATTATCTCATCAATTATCTCAAGAAATATTATCCGTACTACGAAGAACGGTCGGCAGCTTTAGAAGCCAGCTTTAATAGTACATTAGCAGCACCGGCAACTTCAGATGATTATTATAACTGTATCTCATCTATACTTTATGCCCCCCACGATAACCATACGGCCATTCAACATCATTCCAAATATGTTACTAACGTATCCCAAAAAACACTAATAGAAGAAAATAAACGAATATCGAGCTGGGATGTATATAGTGAGTGGTCGGAAGAAAAATATAATAACCCTAAAAATGAGTATAGAATTTTGGAAAATCAAATCGGATATCTCAAAATAAACGATTTTAATACTCTGAAACCTATCGATGACATCCTTGCGCAATTTAAGAACTGTAAAGGCATGATTCTGGACTTGCGGGACTTTAAAGGAGGGCTTGCCCAGTATATTCTTCCGCTTGTATCAATGTTTATGGAACCAAAGGAGGAATTGAACCTTTATTATAAAGAGAGAATCTACGGCAGCGTTAGCGACCTTAAGCAGGCTACCTATAAGAAGAAAAAAGGTGATAATATTGAGGCACCGATGGTCCTTCTGACGAATCGCTATACCTATAGTGCTGGTAACATCATGTCCGGCCTCATAAAGGACAACAGTTTGGGAACTATCATTGGTGAGAAAACCCTTGGTGGCGGTTCTGCCAGAGCAATTAACGTTCTTCCTGATGGAACCTCCTATTATACATCCTCTTCAAACATGTTTACCCACCCAGACGGAACCTGTTATGAGTTCGGCATTGAACCCGATATTTCTATGAAAGACATTATAGCAGACGGTAGGGATCAGATTCTTGAAAAGGCGCTTGAGGTACTGAAATCCCAGCTTCAGTAGATGAGCTTGGAGTAATTGAAAGGCTTTGTTAGCCTTTCAAAGTCAAAATGCTGCTTATCTGCTAGGAGGGGTGTAACTTCCACTAACAGATAAATGCTATACCAGAGGTAACCCATATGCTTCATGCAAAGCTTTATACTAAGAATGCCAGCCAAAAAGCAGCAGCACTTGAAGCAGCATATCTTTGACAGGAAAGAAGTAAGGCAGAGGAAAAAGGGATAGCAGCTGTCTCTTATACACATC
>JAOABT010000325.1 GCA_026418215.1 Clostridia bacterium
CCCTCCAAGGTGCCGTTTGCGAACTCCTCTTTAGTCCGGACATCCAGGAGCGTGACTGTCTCGGGATTAATAGCCGATATATTGTGCCAATGGAAAACCCTCATATCTCCGCTTAAAATATTGGAAGCGACATAACCGGCCATGTTAACCGGGTCCTTAGCCGAGCCGAAGGGAGGCGCATAAGACAGCTCCAGATGGGTGAGGTCCTGAACCGTCATGCCCGCCTTAATAGCCGTTGCGAGAACGTCCATACGCTTGTCAACACCCTTGAAGCCTGTGATCTGAGCACCAAGAACCCTGCCGGAGGCTTTTTCGAAAAGGAGCTTGATGGTCATGAAGGCCGCGCCGGGATAGTAGCTGGCATTTGCTGCGCTGAAGGTATAAGACTTTTCATAGGAGATGCCTGAATCTTTTAAAACCTTTTAGTTGCTGCCGGTTACAGCAACCGTCATGTCAAAGGCTTTCAGGATGGCGGTGCCAAGGGTGCCGCCGTAGGTCGAGTCAATTCCCGCGATATTGTCGGCGGCTATACGGCCTTGACGGTTGGCCGGTGAGGCAAGAGGGACAAAAACCTTGCGCCCTGTAACAACATCAGCAACCTCCACCGCATCGCCCACAGCATAGATGGACGGGTCGCTTGTACGCATGTGGTGATCGGTCACGATGCAGCCGCGAGTGCCTAATGTCAGGCCCGCTTCTCGAGCAAGGGAGCTTTCCGGGCGTACACCCACAGCCATGATGACCATATCGGCAAGGAGGCTGCCGCCATCATTCAGTTCAAGCCTATAGGCAGTATCCTCCTGCTTAATGGCCGTCACGCCGCGGTTAAGATACAGTGCCACACCCTTTGATACGATATGCTTGTGAACCTCCGCGGCCATATCCGCGTCAATGGGCTGGATCACATGGTCTGAAAGCTCGATGATGGAGACTTGAATGCCCAGTGCATGCAGGTTTTCAGCCATTTCTATGCCGATATATCCGGCACCGACGACAGCCGCACGCTTAGGCTTGTTCTGTTTCACAAATTCTTTAATCCTGTAGGTGTCGGGAATATTCCGAAGTGTAAAGACTGCATCAAGACGGGCTCCTTCAATGGGAGGAACAATGGGCTCGGAGCCGGGCGACAGGACAAGCACGTCATAGCTCTCTTCGTAAACCCTTCCGTTAGCTTCACGGACTTCCACTGTTTTACTTTCACGGTTTATCTTTGTGACCTCGCTTCTGACGCGTACATCGACATTAAGCCTATCCTTAAAGGATTTGGGCGTTTGGAGGGTCAGTCGTTCTTTTTCCTTGATCACATCACCGATGTAATAGGGGAGGCCGCAGTTGGCAAAGGAAATGTAGTCCCCTCTTTCAAACATAATGATCTCTGCCTGCTCGTCAAGCCTTCTAAGCCTTGCTGCAGCTGTTGCGCCGCCTGCGACGCCTCCGACGATAAGAATTTTTTTTGCCATAATACAATCTCCTCTCTATTGAAACGCAATACTGCAAGACGATGGTTAATTGTTTCACAATTTAAGCATAGCAAAAAAGAAGAGAAGGTTCAGTGACTATGTCACAGAAGCCAGAAACTCAAGGTAAAAAAGCTCTGAATGCTTGTTTATGCGGGTGAAGAAGTTCCCTTCTAAGCTCAGCCAGAAGCTTCTGCTTTTCCACAAGGTTCTGAATTTGGTTATCCAAAAGTGCGTGCTTCTGATCAATGATCTTGATAAGGCTTTCACATGAGCCTGTAATAACCGCTTCGGGAGATCCGGACAAAAAATCCCGGATTTCCAAAAGGGTAAAGCCGCAATCCTTGGCAAGGCTAATGAGCCTAAGCCTATCCAACAGCTTTTCAGGATACATGCGGTACCCGTTTTCACTTTTTTCGGGTAAGGGTATGAGCCCAAGGGATTCATAATATCTGAGGGCTTCAGCATGGATTCGGCCTTGCGACCTGTCCTCTTAGTAGATAACCCACCTTTTTGCTCTCCTTTTTGATGTTAACGTGGCACTGCTAATATAATTTTTCCCCGACCCAGAATGACGGTGCCGTTGCCCTCCATCTCCTTAAGAAGGCGGCTGACTACCTCGCGGGCTGTTCCAAGCTCAGAGGCGATGGCTTCGTGGGTGGCGTATAGGGGATAGGCACCTCCAGCCGTTTTGGTCAGCAAAAAGTCCATGAGCCTGTCGCTGGTTTTACGGAAGGTAATGTTTTCAATAAGCCCGAGGACCGAATAGAATTTTGCCGACATGGCGGAGAAGAAGAATTTTTGAATGGAGGGTACTTCAAAAAAGAAACGGTGAAAGCTTTCCAGGGGAATAAAAACAGCTTCGGAGGCCTGCTCGGCTGATGCAGCCACAGGAAAAGGAACCTCGCCGGAGCCTAAAAAGCACGACACAGTGAGGGCACAGGTTTCTCCTCTTCCGATACGGTAGAGGGTAATCTCCTTGCCTTCCTCGGAAAGCTTGTAGATTCGGATAAGGCCTGAAAGTACGAGAATTACCCCCGTACATTTTTTTGATTCGTCCATAATAACCGAGCAGGGCTCGAAGACCTTATAGACCAAGGATTGCAGGAAGGATTCCTGCTGGTTCCCCAAATCATGGATAAATGGGAAGGCTCGTTTTAAGCTGCTTATGGTTTTTTCCTCGAGCATGACCAACCTCCAAGGCATTCTGCTGGTTATATTATATCAGAACGAAACAGTGCGAAAAAGAAAAGCCCAATAAAAAGCCCCGTCTGGTCTATATCCAATACGAGGCTTCGGCTGTTTGGAGCTTGGTCTGCGGTTGCTGAACCGAGGGGGTTATCGCTAACTATTCATACATCTGTAACCGTAAAATGGGGTATGTGCTGGAAGGCAAAGAAAAAGGAGTCTCTCGACTCCCGTTATATAATGAACACGCTATATTGCTTATACAATGAGGTTTTTAAAATCATCCTTGCTTCTGAAGCCCACTACCTTATTGGTGGCTTTGCCCTGCTTAAAGGCGATAACGGTCGGGATGCTCATGACGCCGTATTTGCTTGCCAGCTCGGGTTCTTCATCCACATTGACCTTGAGAATCTTAATTTTACCCTTCATTTCTCCTGCAAGCTCATCCAAAACGGGGGCGAGCATCCTGCAGGGGCCGCACCACGGAGCCCAGAAATCTACGAGCACGGGAAGCTTGGGGTCTGCTATTTCTGTATCGAATTCACTTTTTGTTACATGTCTAACGTCCATTGAGGTCGTCTCCTTTCAACTGTCTTAAGTCTCATTGCGTTGATTTGTTTTCTGATCTTAATATAACGCAGCGGCTGAACCTTATTCAGTGATAAAGTTACAGTTTATAATATTCAACTGCCGTGATATAATAAACCGTCATGGAGGTTAGAAAAATGAAAGTTATGAGAAATTTAAAAGTTTTTGTTTGTTTTGTTTGCTGCCTGGCTTTATTTGCAGGCTGCTCGGGTAAGCTCTGGACAAAGAATCCCGCCGGAAGCGCTGCTCCTTCAGCTTCAGCTACCGCAACACCCGCACCCACCCAGACTAACGAAGGCGTTAAGTTTACTGCCGGTTATCAATTTACTGCTCCTCAAAAGGGCGACACAGTTGCCATTATGAAAACAAGCATGGGCGACATTAAGATAAAGCTGTTCCCTGAAAAGGCTCCCAAGGCTGTTGAGAACTTTGTAACACACGCCAAGAACGGCTATTATAATAACCTCACCTTTCACCGCGTTATCAAGGACTTTATGATTCAGGGAGGAGATCCCAAGGGTGATGGAACCGGCGGCGAAAGCATCTGGGGCAAGCCCTTCGAGGATGAGTTCAGCCCTGATCTTTTAAATTACAGAGGCGCTCTCAGTATGGCCAACTCAGGTGCCAATACAAATGGAAGCCAGTTCTTCATTGTTCAGAAAAAGACCATGACCGACGAGGACAAGAAGTATCTGCAGCAGGCCGGTTACCCCCAGGAGCTTACAAAGCTCTACGAGGAGCATGGCGGAACCGAATGGCTTGATTTCAAGCATACCGTATTCGGACAGGTCTATGAGGGCATGGATGTTGTTGATAAGATCGCAGAGATCAAAACCGATGCCAATGACAAGCCTACCGAGGCTGTGACCATTCAATCCATAGAAATTCAAGTTATACAATAATAACAGCGCGACACGGCAATCATAAAATAATGAAGAGTTAATATCTAAACATAAGGAGAATGGTCATGTCAGAATGCTACCAGCTTTCAGCACCACAGAAGGGTGATCTTATTGCTATTATGAAAACAACCCTCGGCGAACTCTCTATCCGCTTGTTCCCCGAGGAAGCGCCAAGAACGGTTGAAAACTTTGTGACGCATGCGAAAAACGGTTATTATGATAATCTTATCTTTCATCGTATTATCAACGATTTCATGATTCAGGGCGGCGACCCCAAGGGAACGGGAACCGGCGGTCAGAGCATTTGGGGCTCACCCTTCAAGGATGAGTTCAGTTCCAAGCTCTATAACCTGAGAGGTGCTCTCAGCATGGCCAATTCAGGACCCAACACCAATGGCAGCCAGTTCTTTATTGTTCAGAAGAAGAGCGTCAGCAGCCGTGAGCTACAGTATCTCAAGACACTTCAAT
>JAOABT010000338.1 GCA_026418215.1 Clostridia bacterium
CATTTGCACCATCGGCTCCTCCATCATGGGAAAGGCCTAAAAGGAACAGGATAAACTGAATGATCATGACAAGCGTTGCGGGAATTGCGACACCTGCAAAGGCCTGCTGCAGCCCGGTCAACTCATTCCACCAGTTCATAATTTACCTCCTTTAGAATATTAAAGTCCTTCTGTCAGGTCGTTTGCGAGCTTCTTAAAGCTTGCCGATTCGTACGCAAAGATGATTGCCTTAAGGGCCAGCACCAAACGGTCTTTTGCACCGGGGTACGGCTCTATGAAATGCCTCAGCTGCTCATCAATCTTGGTGCTTAAGTCCTTGATATCAATGACTTCTGTTTGGTCGCTGGGGATCAGGAGATCACAAAGGCATTGGTAAATCTCGCTATCATCCATAATGTCATCAGAGGCATCCAAAAGATCTCCGTTCACGTAGCTTAAGAGCTTTGTGGCCCGCTCAATGACAAAGGTTTCCCGAAGCATGTTGATGAGGATGATGCGAGCCACCTGACTCTTGGAATACTTCCTTCCAACCGGTGGATTAACGAACCCCCTTTTGACCCAGTTTTGAATCGATGAGGCTTCCACTCCTGTCATTTCGCTGACCTGAGAAAGCGTCAGACCGTTGGTGACGGTAAAGATACCATTCAACAGGCTTGATGAATTCACCGGCACCTTGGTGCCTGGGAAACAAATAAGCGGACTCATGGCATACCTCCTTCAAAAAACCGGTGTTTTGCAACATGTTCATATTGTATATCGTAATCTTATGATTGTAAAATGTGTTCACTTGACCATTTTAAAAAGTTTAGCGAACCCATCTGGATTAGATAAAAATATCTCACTGAATCTTTATTTTTCTTGATATATCTTCCATTATCTTTCTATTTCAAGAATGTGTCCTAAAAAAGGCATGCCTCACTCAATCTCTCGCTATTCCAAAAAATAAAAATCTGATCCTATTTAAAGATAGACTCTCTCTGCTCATCATAGTTTGCTATCTGGCATTTAAGAAAGGACACCCACTCCCATGGTTTATAGAAGTCAGAACCGGCAGCCATCAGAAGTTTATTACAGATAAGCAGCCTTCATGCCTGCTCAAAGGTCATAAGACCATTTTCGAGACACACTGAGAGATCAAAAACACCCATGACCCCCTTAAAATCCACGTGAACAGTGGTTCTTCCCTTCTCTTCGGAAAGCTTTGCAATAACTCCCCTGCCGTATTTTTTATGGCGAATGACCACGCCCTCGCCAAGCTGCTCCTGAACTTCCTGGCTCATGAGCGCTGCGACCTCGTTGATGAAGGTTGAACGTGGCTCGAGCCTATCATTGACCTTTTCGGGAAAGACTAAATAGAGCTCGGTTTTAGAGCGTGTCATGCCCACATAAAATAGCCTTCTTTCCTCCTCAAGCGCTGCATCCTCCTTTTCCCTGGCCTGCGTGAGTGTCCCTTCTCCCGGAATCTCGCGGTTGACAAGGTCCACCATCAGCACAGTGTCATATTCAAGACCTTTACTGGAATGCAAGGTGGTGAGCGTTACAACGGCTGCTTCCTGGGTGTTTGCCTCAAAGGCCCGCGGCAGCTCTTCAAGTCGCGAAAGGAAGCTTTGTAGCGTCTGTCTCTTATACACATCTGACGCTGCCGA
>JAOABT010000359.1 GCA_026418215.1 Clostridia bacterium
ATCGTTGCCTCCGCCTTGGATATTGGTGATATCTGTTTTAGACAGGTTTAAGGTTAACTGTGAAGATGCTTCGGAAACACTCCAATCCGGAAAGGACTGCGTATAGAGCTCGATTTTTGCCCACCCAGAGCTGCCCTGCGAGGCCACGGCCCTCGTATAAAGCGACCCTGCAGGCATAAGCCTGTCAGCTGCCGCAATGGTTCCGGGTACCTCCAAAACGATACGTGAAGGGTTTCCCACACGGTACACCTTGTATCCTGCCATGCTGGGGGCGGTAATCTGAACGTTATCACTATGAAATACAGCCCTCACACTGCCGGCTGCATCAGTTTGAGATCCGTTTGCATTGGTTTGAGAGCTATTGGTATTGGCTTGCGAACCGCCTGTATTGGTTTGAGTCGCAGGAATCGGTGTCGGCGAGGGTGCAGAACTTTCTGATGCAGTTGGAATATTGGTATTGCCGCTCTTGATCTTAATAACAGAGCTTCCACTGACAATCTCATGGGTGTAGGTGATTTTATTAGGGTAAGAAATCCTTATAATGGTCTGATTGAGCTTATCATTATAATTAATCAGAGCGCCGTAAATGACGGCGTTACCTGAAAGTATGCCATTGGTAAAACGGCTGTCATTGCCCGGAAGCGTAACCTGCAGAATTTTTTCCTTTTCCCGGAGCTCAAATCGCGGTACATTGCCGCTGCTTGCTTGTGACAAGCTGATTCCGTTGAACTTGAGGACACAGGTGTTTCCGGACATGGACCAGGAAAGCGGGCCGCTTTGTGAAACAATGGTCTTGCCTGGTAACGACGTTGGTGTAGCGGATGCCTGTGTGGGTACAGTTGAAGGCTTAGGTGTAGCAGCTGCTTGTTCCGACGGTGAAGGCTTCGGAGTTGCCGCAGGCTTTGGCGTTGCAGCTGTAGGGGTTGAAGATGGTTTTGGCGTAGCTGACGGAGTAGTCGTAGCCGTGGGTTTTGTCGTAGTCGAGGGCTTTGGCGTAGCCGTTGGTTTAGGTGTTTGTGTTGGTTTACTTGAAGGTGATGGTGTTGGTGAGGCAGCGGGCTTTACTGATGAAGCCGCATTGGCGGTCCCTTTGAGCGTTAAAACAAGAGCCTTACCGTCGGTTGAAGGCATCAGGGCATAGTTGGGCCTTACGCTTGTTTCAATGGTAACACTGACTGCGTTGGGTGAAGTCACATTGGAGCAACGTATTTGGACAACAGACCCTTTATTTATATAATATCTTTGTGATTTTGAAACTGAAACATTGGCTATTTTGAACACAAGACGGTAATTCTTTATGCTTCCATCCGGCGGGATGACACTGGAGCTTAAGAACCTCACAGAAGAAGAAGCGAAACGAATCATTTCGTTTCCCCCGCTCCGGGAATAACCAATTTCAGTAAGCGTGCCTCCCGGCTTGAAGGTCATTTCATTCGTGGCAAAGCTTTGGATGGGAGTCACGAGAAGGGATAAAATCATGCAAAAAACAAGTCCAATGGACATGATTTTCTTCATTCTTCACACCTCTTGAAGCTTTTCTTTCGTATATGTCTATTTTACCACTTTTTTGGCAGGTAAAATAAGACAATCATGTTACAAGTTTTGAGAAATTTCTTACTCAAAAAGGTATATCGGCTTCTTGGGGTGGTCGGATTCAGTATAGGAATAGGCACAGCCGCAATATTTTTGCATGTACCAGCCCTTGGCTCTGGACAGCTCCCTTCCTTTTCTGTAAAGATCTCTAAAATCCTCGTAATAAAAGCCTATACCGTATTTGGCAGCGGCCTTTTCACCCAGCGCTCGTATGAGCTCATGATTTTGATAAGGGCTTATAAGAAGGCTTGTTGTAAAAGCATCACAGCCCTTCTCCAGCGCTTTTTGAGCAGCCTTGTCCATTCTGATGGCATAACATGTGTTGCAACGAACATCCTTCTCACCATTTAGCTTCTTCTGCCAAAATGCGAGCCCATTTTCGTCTTCAAAGGCTATTGGCATCTCATAAGCTTGGGATAAAGAAACGACTGCCGCTCTCCGCTTTTCATACTCTTCAGTAGGATGAATATTAGGGTTATAAAAAAAGCCGTCCAACGTGATGTCCGGCTGCTTTTGCAGTTTATCTACAATAGCCACGGCACAGGGCGCGCAGCACATGTGAAGCATGAGTTTCATGGGGTGGAATCCTTTCTAATCTTGTCTGCTAGGTCACGATGAGCCTGTGATCCGAGAGTGGCTTCGGGATCAAGGATAGGCCTGGCGTTGTTATATAGATATTTTACTTTGATTTCAAGAATTCTTCTGACCGATTCATTAATGCGTTCCTCAGAAATCTCTCCGGACTTCACCGCATCTAGCAGAGCATTATAAGCTTTATGTAAGTCTTTCGGAAGAAGAAGCATATCAACGCCAGCTTTCACAGCCAGCACCACAGCCTCTTCTTCAGAGTAAAATGCAGAAATGGCGCTCATTTCAAGGCCGTCGGTGATGATCAGCCCCTTAAAACCCAGCTCATTTCTTAAAATATTTTGTATGATTTCCGGTGAAAGTGTTGCAGGAAGACCGTTGTCGGTAATTTTCGGTGTCAGAAGGTGACCCGTCATGACCACTTCTGCCCCAGCATCGATGCCAGCCTTGAAGGGCTTGAATTCAACCTTTTCGAGTCTTTCAAGGTTATTTTCTACAACCGCAGCGCCCGTGTGGCTGTCGGCCAAGGTATCACCGTGGCCGGGGAAGTGCTTTAAAACCGGAATAATACCCGCACCCCCCCCCCCCCCCCCCGAAGAGGCAACCATCGCGGAAACACGCTCCTGTTCACTTCCGCAGGAACGCTTTCCGATGATCTTGTTTTTTGGGTTGCTGAATATATCGGTAACGGGAGCAAAATCCATATTGAAGCCCAGACTGCCAATTTCCTCTGCAATAGCCTTAGAAGCAAGAAAGGCGTTTTGACTGTCCCGGGTGAGACCAATCGAATAGGGCTCGGGCATATCCGTTGCGTGGAGCGCTTCCGATTTATTAAGCCTGGTCACAATACCGCCCTCTTCATCGACAGCCATGAATAATGTGATTTCAGCCTGATTTTGAAGTTCATTAATGAATTTGGTCGTTTGAGGGATGGTTTGAATATTCTCAGAAAAAAGGACAAAGCCTCCGGGCTTTAATTCCTTCAACGTCCCTTTCAAGGTGTCATCCAGTTTTAAAAGATTATTTCCATTGCTATCGGTTCGTGAAGCAATAAAGAACATTTGCCCAATTTTTTCTTCCAGGGTCATCGTTTTTAAAAGCGTCTCTACCTGGTTGAGAGATTCGGACGGAGCTGGTATTTGAGGCGTGCCGGAAGACGGTTCTGCAGGCGTAGGTGTTGGTGTGCGTGTGTTCGTGAGCTTGCTTCCAGGCGTATTTACCATAGAGGGAGGTTTGTTGCTTGCGCAGGCAGACGACAGCATGGTAATCAAAATAGCTATACTCAGGATGCGGACCATGCTTCTTGTTTTCACAAACATCAAACCTCTTTTCCATTTAACTTCATACCTTCTTTAAGGGGATGCCCCATGGCATATTGATAGGGCGTCATCCTTTTGCTCGATTCCATTTGTATCTCTTTTATTAGGAGAACGCCCTCACCTGTTTGGACCCTCATGCCCTCCTGATCAACTTTTAGTATGGTGCCTGGTTCTTTTTCACTGGTTAACCCGGAAATAAGCTCCGTTTTCCAAATCCGCATTTTAACTCCGTTCAGCAAGGCAAAAGCGCCAGGCCAGGGAGAAGTGCCTCTGACCAGATTATGAATCTGGAGTGCTGTTTTATGCCATTGAATCCAGCCTGTATCCTTATCAATCTTAGGCGCGTGGGTTGCAAGCTCTGGATTCTGCGGCATACGCTTCAGCTGACCAGATTCGAGTGTTTTTAATGTTTTAAGAAGGGTTTGAGCACCTAGTTCTGACATCCTGTCATGCAGTTCACCTGCCGTTATGTCAATAGGTATTTCAATCTCCTCTTTTAACAGCATGTCACCGGTGTCCATCCCGATATCGGTAAGCATGGTGGTGATACCTGTTTTTTCATCCCCGTTAATAACGGCCCATTGAATGGGTGCTGCGCCTCTATACCTTGGTAGAAGGGAGCCGTGTACGTTGATCGTGCCTAAGCGCGGTA
>JAOABT010000370.1 GCA_026418215.1 Clostridia bacterium
AAGCTTGGTGGCATATTCGTTCATCATCTGAACGAAGCCTTGCTCGCTTCCGCCGACATACTCGGCAAGCGCCTTCGTGGCGTCATTGGCACCCGTTAGCACCACAGCGTTCAAGAGGTTTTTGACAGCATATTTTTCGCCGACGGACAGCTTCAAGGAGGCTCCTTCTACGTTGACAACGTCCTTGCTGGCCGTGACCATGGCTTCCATATCGGCTTTTTCGAGAGTAATGAGAACCGCCATGATGCGGCTGGCAAGAGGGGAATGGGTAGGCTCCTCGGGTGCCTTGGAGGTTAGCACCTGCCCTCTGCGCGCGTCAAAAAGCAGTGCAGAAACAGCCTCGGTATTAGGCTTGTCTGCATCAGTCAAAGCCAAAGACCTGCACTCGGTCAACTTCATCGATACGATGGAGAGAACAAAAAGGAGCGTTAAGCTAAAACAAAAGCTACGTTCTCTGACTGTCTTAGGACCCTTCATGATATCTACTTCCCTGGCGGAATTATATTTCAGCTTTGAATTATAGCACATGGGATGGACAGGTTTGAATGGGTAAAATGCATAACCTTCCCAGGTGCTTAATAACTCATTTTAGTTTATTTCCCTTATCACTAGACCTTTAACCATATGTCCTAAATTAACACAACTAGAAACAAATTACAATATATTCCAATGGGCTTGCTCCGCTCTTAAACGGCTGACTTAAAAGCCTTGGAGAAACAAAAAGGAGGTGAGCTTTCTCACCTCCTTGATAACCGCTTGAAATCAGGCGTTAGCCCACTTGATCAGCGGCATGTCGAACTTGCTCATGAGATTGACGTTGTGCGGAATGACTCTGAAGGAGTAGCCGTATTCCCCGCCGTCCACCAATGTGACGTTTGCTTCGTAGCAGAAGGTGGAGGCATCGGTCTGGCGAACAACCTTCATCTCTACCGTTTGACCGTTGGTGATCTCATTATTGGTGAGCGGTCCATAGTAAACCTCAACCTGTACATCCTCGGGAGTGAGGGATGAAAGCTGAACGGTAGCCGAAAGCTTGATTTCCTGGCCTGAAAGGGCATTGTGATCGGAAAGGCCGTGGATGTCCTGGTTGGCGACAACTGCAATCTGGGGCCATATGCGCTCAATCTGCTGCTTCCAGTCGGCAAGATTGCGTACAAGGCTGTACTGGGATTCCAGAATACGGGTCTTGCGGCTGATTGCCGGCAGGTACATTTTCTCCATGTATTCGGTTACCATTCTGTGAGTGCCGTAAACAGGTGTCAGCGTCTTGATGGAATCCTTCATGCGCTTGACCCATCCGCTGGGGATGCCGTTCTCGTCACGGTTGTAGAACAGCGGAATAATGTCGCGCTCAAGGGTCTCATAGAGGGACTTGCTGTCGGCCTCATCCTGATGCTGCTCGTTGTCGTAGGGGGTATCATCGCCGATGATCCAGCCGTTGGTGCCGTTATAGGCTTCACACCACCAGCCGTCCATGATGCTGAAGTTGAGGACGCCGTTGATGCAGGCCTTCTGGCCGCTGGTGCCGCTGGCTTCGAGAGGACGTCTGGGGTTGTTCATCCATACGTCTACGCCCTGAACCAGGTGACGGGCAACGGTCATGTTATAGTTTTCAACAAGGAAGATTTTGCCCTTGAAGCCTTCGCGCCTTGCGATGTCATGAATGTTTTTGATGACCTCATGAGCGGGGCGGTCGGCCGGGTGGGCCTTACCTGCGAAGATAATCTGCACGGGCATATTCTTGTTGTTCAGGATTCTTTCAATTCTGGACAAATCCCTGAAGATCAGGTTTGCGCGCTTGTAGGTTGCAAAGCGGCGTGCGAAACCGATGGTAAACGCATTGGGATCGATCTGGCTGTCCAGCTGATTGACCTCGTGAAGCGGTACGCCATTTGCTAGGTACTGCTTCTTGAGTCTGTCTGCGATGAAGCGGATCATCTTGGTCTTCAGCACCATGTGGGTCTTCCAGATTTCATCGTCGGGGATTTCATCGATGGCCTGCCAGGAGGACGTGTTGTGAAGCTTCATCTTCCAATCCTGGGGAAGGTACTTGTCAAAGAGGTACTTGAAACTCGGAGCCAACCATGTCATGGTATGTATTCCGTTTGTGATGTGTGTGATGGGAACCTCATCCTCAGGAATATCAGGCCATACGCAGTTGAAGATGTTGCGGGA
>JAOABT010000382.1 GCA_026418215.1 Clostridia bacterium
GTCCCCAGTTAATGGAGTTGGCTGAAGAGAATTTGAGGCCTTTAGCCTCCATTGTCCTGGCAAGCTCCTCATCGCCGAATATTTGCTTAACGCCAGTCTGAGTGTCATCGAAATTACCCTTGACCCCTACAACCTTCACATTTTTTCCGGTCTGGGTGATCATCTGGTATTTCTGAACCTCGCTGACACCATTATCAGGATAGAAAACCATGATGCGTGTGCCTTCAACGTCGGCAAAGCCTTCCAAAGCAGCCTTTCCGGTGTCACCTGAAGTAGCCACAAGAATGACGATTTCACAAGTCTCTCCTGTTTTTTGCATCGACTTGACCATGAAATGAGGAAGAATTTGAAGCGCCATGTCCTTGAAGGCACAAGTTGGACCGTGCCAGAGCTCAAGCAAATGGAGGCTTTCGTTTAACGTTGCAAGAGGTGCTATATGTGAATCGGAGAACTTTTCAGGACTGTAGGCCTTGACCACGCAATCTGTGAGTTCTTCGTCGGTAAAATCGTCTAAAAAGCGTTTAAGTATGAAAATGGCCCGTTCTACATAGGATTTTTCAACCAATCCTTCAATCTCTTTAGGGGTAAGTTTATTAAAACACTGGGGAACATAAAGACCGCCATTGGGCGAAATACCTTTTTTGATTGCTTCTGCCGAGGTGATTGCCTCTTTCCCCCCACGGGTGCTCTCATATAAAACCATGTTACCACTCCTGTTAAGCTAGCTTTTCACGTACAAGACCTGATTTGACTATTCTCTATCATAAACTATCAGGTACAAAAATGCAAATTGAGCGTGTTGTTAAAATGGATAGCTTGGCCCAAAACGTTCATCTTTTGTTAATATTTTTATAATCTAAAAGTAACATTGAAGAAGAAATTTCCATGCTATAATAAGAATGAAGTTATTTATTCCTCCTTTTATATATTGTAGACTGTTTCAGTTTACCTAAGAGCACCACAAAGGATAGCAATTATTTTATAAGTAAATCCTCATTCGGTGCTTTTTTTTTGCCAATTTTTGTTTTACAATGGTACTACATGACCGCATCGGTGCTTCTTCTAAAGAGGGGGCACCGATAAACATGTACGG
>JAOABT010000384.1 GCA_026418215.1 Clostridia bacterium
ACTCAGAATGCCGCAGTCGTCGGAAAGCTGGCTTCACTTTACCCCGGCCACGAAAACGATTTGGCCTTGGCACTGATTGAGACTCCATCCGACAAAGAGATTCAAATAGGCTTCAGTATCCTTTCTCATTTCGGCTACAAGGTTACAACGCCTCTTAACCAGAATCCCTTTTTCAGTACGGGCATTCAGGTCGTTGTAGCAGCAGGTGTGCTGTTTATTCTATTCTTTTGGCTTCTGACGGCTTTTCTCGTTTCCAAAAACCACCGACGTATTTATCAAAAACTCGACTATATCTCGCGCTGCGCTGAACGCATTGTTGACGGCGATTTTGGAATTTCTCTCGATTCGGTCGGGGAGGGCAGCTTTGCTATTTTGGGCCATCATTTCAACCAGATGGCCAACCGGCTTAAAAACACAGTCGAAAGCCTTAAGGCTGAAAAGACCTTTCTTAAGGATATTATCGCAGATATTTCACATCAGCTTAAAACCCCTTTGGCTACACTCATTATTAACGTTGATATTCTACTAAATGATCCCGACATGAATCCCGCAACACGCATCAGTTTCCTTGAAACCTGCAATCAACAGCTTACACGTTTGGAATGGCTGATTCTGAGCCTTCTCAAAATGGCCAGGCTGGAATCGGGCAGCATTGCCTTTAAAAAGGAAGAAATACCATTGGACCAGCCGTTAAAGGAAGCCATGCAAACCCTAGCGACTATGGCCAAGGAGGCACAAGTCACACTCAAAATCAATGAAACCGAGTCGCCCGTAACCTGCCATGGTGATCGAGAATGGCTCCAGGAGGCATTTGTGAATATAATTAAGAATTGCATAGAGCACTGTCCTCAAGAAGGCGTGGTACAAGCCTCCTTTTTTGAAACGCCTATGACTTCGGGCATCACCATATGGGATAACGGTGAGGGCATTGATAAAAAGGATCTTCCACATATTTTCAAGCGCTTTTACAAAGGCAGCAGCAAAAAGCCTGCCAGCGTGGGCATTGGGCTGTCACTCTCCAAAGCCATCATAGAGGGGCATGACGCCAGTATTGTGGCCCGAAGCGAAAAGGGCAAGGGGACTGAATTCACCATCACTTTTTTAAAAGGTGCCTAACCTTACAAATCTGTAAGATAAAAAACATCTCCTGTTAAGCTTAACCCTTTACACTGATGAAGAAGAAACACACAGGAGGTTCAAGGAACGCTCATGGAAATTGTAAGAACAGTCGGATTGACAAAAACCTATGGAAAAGGTGAAAACAAGGTTGATGCTTTAAGAGGTGTCGGCTTAGGCATACGTGAGGGAGAGTTTACAGCCATTGTAGGCCCCAGCGGCTCGGGAAAGAGTACGCTTCTGCATTTGATGGGCGGTGTTGACAAGCCCACCAGCGGAAAGGTATTCGTGGACGGAGAGGATGTTTACAGCCTGTCCGAAACCAAGCTGGCTATTTTCAGAAGAAGGAAGGTCGGCTTCATTTTCCAAAGCTACAACCTCATACCGGTATTAACGGCTGAGGAAAATATCGTGCTGCCGCTTCTTTTGGACAAGCGTGAAATTGACCACAGCTACATTAATGATCTTCTCAAGCTTTTAGGCCTTGAAAACCGCAAAAACCATCTACCTTCCGAGCTTTCAGGCGGGCAGCAGCAAAGAGTTTCCATTGGCCGCGCATTGGCTTACAAGCCGGCCATCATTCTAGCCGACGAGCCTACCGGAAACCTTGACAGCAAGAACGGCGGCGAAATCATTGAGCTTTTGAAATACTCTGTTAAGAAATATAACCAGACCCTCATCATGATCACACACGATGTGAACATCGCCAGCCAGGCAGACCGCGTCATCCACATTGCAGATGGTATGATCGCCTCCCAGGAGGTGCTGGTACCTTGAAAAACTATCTTGAACTTTCCAGCCGGACCATCAAGGTGCAGAAGAAAAGAGCAATCTTGACGGTTATTGGTATCATACTGTCGGTGGCTCTTATCACCGGGCTGGGGACGCTCATCACCAGCTGGCAGGACTCGCTTGTAAGGGGTTATGTGGAAGATTACGGCGATTATTATACGGCCTTTACAGGTGTCAGCGGGGACAGTGCACAAAAGGTCGTTCATCACGTCAGTGTCGAAAAGAGCTGCGTTTCTACCAATGAGGGCTATGCAGTCATCGCTGACAACAGTAAAGAAAAGGGGCAGCCCCCCCATCAGTATCTCAATATCAAGGCTGTGACGCCAGATACCTACAATATTCTGACTATAAATTTAAAGGATGGCCGTTTCCCAACTAAGCCCGGCGAAATTGTACTGGATTACTGGGCCTTGAAGAGCCTCCCTCAAGGGACTAAAATAGGTGATTCCATCACGCTGGAGATTGGAGATCGACTGGCGCCCAATGGAACCGCACTTAAAGAAACCTACTGGGATGAGAATGAGACCTTCAAGGGGAAGGTAACGCAGACCTACACGCTTGTGGGGCTTGTGAAGCCCAAGGCCATTACCGACCGAAACTTTGCCAATGCCATTGTTTATCTGGATGGCAGCAGGCTTTCGGACGCCACAACCTATGATGTCTTTGCCAAGCTTAAAACGGCTAAAAATGTTCAAACGAACTCGGAAACCATCGCTAAGGACGCAGGGATTGTCGTATCGAAGGAAAAGGGAACAGAAATCATCTACAACGAGCACGTTCTGAGGTTCTTAGGTGAAAGCACCAATGCCATGCTTAATTCCTCCATGAAAACCATCCTGGCCATTATCGTGCTCCTCATTGTAGTCGCAACCGTTGCCGTCATATACAATGCTTTTAATATGTCGGTTGTTGAAAAAGTCTCCATGTACGGTCTGCTCCGATGTATCGGTTCAACACCAAGGCAGGTGCGCAACACGGTTTACCGAGAAGCCTATACCCTCGCGGCAGTTGGGGTGCCCATCGGTGTTCTGTGCGGAACCCTCGCCATGGGTATCTTGTTCGAGGTGATCAAAGGGATAGCTCCGAGTGCCGAATTTATGCACCTGAATCTTGTCATTTCTCTTCCCATCCTCTTAGGCAGCATTGTTCTGGGCATCATCACCGTCTTCCTTTCAGCCTACCTCCCCGCGAGACGTGCAGCAAAGGTTTCCCCCATGGAGGCTGTGAGAAATACAGGAGAATTCAAAAAAGAAAAATTCAAGAGAATCTCCCGCTCCAGGCTGTTCTATAAGCTCTTAGGCGTTGAGGGCTGGGTGGCGTGGAAGAATATTGGCCGAAACCGCAAACGCTTTTATATTACTGTTTTCTCCATGGTCATCAGTATCGTATTATTTATAGCCTTCGGCAGCATGGTGGACTTTGGCTATCAGGCAGGTGTCATCGACCAGTCCTCCTACCCAAGCTTTGCCCTGAGGAACAAATCGATAGGTAAAATGACAAATATTTCAGCCAAGGACGAAAGCGACATAAAGGCGATTCCAGGCATACAAGCGACCTACCGTTACGGCGCCGCCAATGCCTCAGTGGTAATTCCCGAAGCTAAGGTCAACAAGACGGTCTATGATATTATGAATACCGAAATGGAGAAGGACGCTCAAAATAACGTGGTATTGGCAGGAAGCAGGCTCTTCTGCTTCGGAAACGAGGCTGAGCAGCAGTTGAAACCCTTTATGCAAAAAGGGAGTACCGATATCTTCGGAAAGGGTTCGGAATCCGTCCTCATCGTCAATAACGGTATGTTCTACGATATTGACAAGAAGCATCAGGTGTATATTGATGTCACGACCTTGAAGCCCGGTGATGAATTTGAACTATCAGTTCAGACGGGCCAAAATCAGGTGAATAAAGTTAAGGTAAAGGTGGCAGGCGTCCTCAATCAGACCATTTTCGGTGAAACCAAGAACAACACCGGCGGCATACAAATCGTTGCCGGCGAAGAGCTTTTCAAAAAGCTTGCAGGTGAGGCAACTTTCCCGGAGGCTTTTTATATCAGGCTTAAGCAGGGTGCTGATCCCGTACCGCTAAGAAACTATTTGGAGGACTATACGGCCCTAAATCCCGATCTGACCTATCTCGACTATGACTTAGCCCTCCAGGATTATGAAAGCTCCATGCTGGTATTGTCTATCTTCATCTACGGCTTTATCGTCGTTATTACCTTGATAGGCTGTGTGAATATTGTCAACACTATCAGCACCAACATCATCCTGCGCCGCAAAGAGCTGTCGATGCTTCGAGCCATAGGTGCAACCGAGCAAGGCATCAAGAAGCTTGTGAGGCTTGAAAGCATTCTTCATGGTATTGTGGCCTCCATTATCGGCTCTGTTTTAGGATGCATGCTTTCAAGACTTCTGTACCAGACCGTGACCAATGTGCGAGAATTCCAGTGGAACCTGCCCTTAACCCAAATCCTTATCGCTGTTGGAGGAACCCTTGTAGTAACAATTCTTTCGGGGCTCATTCCTCTGAAGCGCATTAATAACAGTGTTATTATTGAGGGTATAAGAGCGGAGGAATAGGGCATAATCCTACCTAAGCGTGCAGCAAATGTGAATATAGAGCACTAGAGACGCTAAGCATCAAAGTACAATGAGCACTTAACAACAAAGCAAAATGAGCACTAAACAAGAAAGCACAATAAGCAACACACTTCACAAGACATGAATAGCAAACATCACAAAACAATGATAGCAAGCATCACAAAACTATGAATATCAAACTTCAAACAAAAGCTGGCTGCGGATATCGCAGCCAGCTTTTGTTTCGCTTCTTTCTTTATGAAGGGAGAAGCAATTCTATGGTGAGAAGCATCAGGTTTCAATATCCGAGAATTCTATGTTGAGCATATCAAGGCTCGCCTGTCCCTCAAAGCTGTAGGCACTCACGGTGTCGTCCTCTTTCAGTACATGAAGCGGCAAACTGATAATAAACTCGCTTCCCTGGTACAGAGCACTCCGAACGCTGATGGTTCCGCCGTGGAGCTCTATGATGGATTTTACAATAGACAGGCCCAAGCCGCTTCCCTCTCTGTTTCGCGTCAAGGTTTGATCAACCTGCACAAAACGACTGAAAATGTCATCAGTCATTTCCGAGGGGATACCGATGCCGTTGTCCTTGACCGATATATAGACCTTTCCCTCGTCCTCAAAGAGTGAAACTAGAATCAAGCCCTTTTTAGGTGTAAATTTAACGGCATTGGAAAGAAGGTTTAGAATAGCTCTTTCTATTTTATCCACATCCACGGCCATGATGAGCTCCTCGGTTTGGGTATCGAAGATAATCTGAATGCCGCGAGATTCAACGAAGCTGGCCACCGAAAGCACGATTTCTTCAGCGACATGAACAATATCCACGTTTTTCAGAGTCAACCCATAGTAGCCGGCGTCGATGCGAGTCATGTCAATAAGATTGGAGGCCAGTCGCATGAGCCTGTAGGAATATTGACGGATGGAATGGAGGTTGCGCTCTATACTCTTATAATCCTTATGCGGGAGTGCGTTTTTGAGCTTCAGCTCCAATAGCTGTTGAGCTGCAAGAATGACATTGATGGGGGTTCGGAACTCGTGAGACAGGTTGGTAAAAAAGCTGACGCGGAGCTTCTCAAGCTCAATCTGGGCATTAGCCTGGGTCAGTGCCTCGGTGCGCTCATGAACCTTTCGCTCGAGCTCTGCGTTGAGCTTTCCTATTTCCTTGATATTATTAATAATGATGCGCCGGTTAATAAAGTTATCAACAAATACTGTATAGTTGACCTTTGATACAAAAAGACAGAAGAATAGCAGGAAGGTCATGGTCACAAGGCTTCCCGCTTGAGTAACAGTCTTTTGCTCAACGGTCATAAGCAAAAGGTTCATTGAAACATAGCTGAAACCGAATAAGGCTATCCTATCGACCTGATTAAGTACAAAAAAGTAAGAGGTGGTCAGCATGCAGATAATGACGGGCATGGCCTGTCCATAGATTCTGATTGTTTGAAGGGAAATCATCTGGCACCAAAACAAGGAAAGAACGATAAAAGAAACAAGCACAAAGCGCTTGAGATTGAGGCTTAAACGGTGGAAAAAGAAATAGAGCAGAATGCTGATGATGCAATAGAAAAGGAGACCAGCAATGTGCAGTGTTAGTGCGCCCTTATAGCCGGTTGGGTCAGCTCCTATCCGTTTAAAAACCGTGAAGTCCAGAATCAGCAGAATGAAATTAATGACGATGAGTGATAATCCCAGGGGCTTGATGCGGTTGTAATTAATACTGGTTATCTCATTGAAAAAATCAACCCTTTGTTCCGAAGGAATGGATTTTAAATCAGAGAAGTATATGGTTTTACACAGCTTTTTAAACCGATTAAACATGAAAATTCCTGTAATTCCCCCATATTACTACAGAAATTCTATCATAACGGCATGGTGTGAGCAATCAGATTCGCATTTCTTTTGAAATTTTTACAAACTCCTCCTTCCAGCCTGTCCAAAAGGTCTCAAGATCAAAATCCTGAGGGATTTCAAAGGTCTGGTGAAGAAGTTCTGCCTCGAGGATACGGTCGCATCGGAATACACGGATGGCTTGGGCTGTTTCACAGTAGGCGGCAAGATACCAATCCATATTCTTAACCACCAAGCCGTAGGGCCTGACCACCCGCACGCTGGTTTCGTCATGGCTAAGGCTCTTTTTGTGATAGCTGATGCGAACCTTGGAGGAATGCCAGACAGCCTGCCTAAGAAGGTCCTGATAGCGAAGGGGGTCGCGTTCCTGCCACCATATTTCAGGATCGAAGAAGAAGCGTTCCCTCGCTATGGCGATGTCCTTTAAATACTCAGGGGGCAAACTTTTCTCCAGCTTCAGCATGGACTTCTTAAGATCAATGCTGGAGCTGGAATATTTACTTGGATGAATACCGATGCCACTCAAATATAGACTTACGACATCATCGCAGTCCAAATTGTTCATATTGACGGCGTATCCTTCCATCAGGGAAAAGCCGCCGGTGGGGCCGGAAAGGGCAACAATAGGAACCCCCGCTTGGCAAAGGGTTTCAATATCACGGTAGACGGTTCGTTCCGAGGTTTCCAAAGCCTGAGCCAATTCCCGGGCCTTTATCTGACCGCGTGACTCCAGTAAAAGTAAAATGGCAATAAGTCTATTAAGCCGCATAATCACTCACCTTTCCTTGGTGACCATTCTATGATAGCAGAGCTTTCCTGACAAGTAGCTGTCATGGATTTTTCAGGCCACGCTAGGAATAAAAGTAAAGCTAGAATGAAGTGCTTGGTTAAGATCATAGCAGGGGCATTGGCAAAATTTGATTCAAGATTGCAGGAAGCCACCATTGAGAGGTCATTCAGGCCATAAAAGGTCTTTGTGAGTCTTGGACGAAGACGATATAGCGCTTATCCAAGATTGGTTGAAATCGTAAAGGTTTAGCATGAATAGTTTAATTTAAATTAATAAAAAATTAATGATAAACGTTAAATAATTATTGATATGTATTAAAGAGTATGATATAATTCCCATATAAAAACACAAATTTGGAGGGAATTCTTATGACGATCAATCAGAACAAAATAAAACGTGTATCAGCTATCCTGCATAAGGTCTTTATTGTTTTTTACTGGGTCGGGGTCGTTGTCGCAGCCATTGGAAGCCTTTTTTACGTGGCACAGTTTTTTATGCCTCGGCAGTGGTTCAGAGTTGCCGGAGATGACGCCGGATTGGGACTGACCATAGATAACACCGTTTATTTTCATGCAGCCGCCGGGGAAGTGGTGAATGCACAGCCCTTTATCCAAGCCCTGGCTCCATTTGCCATCGCCATCATGGTTATGCTTCTGGTGGGGATCAAGCAGGTTATGCTCATTTTGAAGAGTGTAGCCCAGGATAACCCCTTTGCGCTTGAGAATGCCTCGAGGCTTTCCATCATCGGCTTTGATCTTTTGATTGCCTCATTTGTGGTGAGCATAGCCAAAACGATAGCCTATGCTACCTTGCTCCAGCTTTTTGGAATGCACAATGTTACGTCCAATTTTTCCATCGATCCGGTTCTCCTATTGACAGGCTTTCTCGTTCTCATTTTATCCGGTGTTTTCAAATATGGAAATTATCTCAAAAGTGAGTACGATGCCACGGTATAAGGGAGGATTTGAAAATGGCCATTATCATAAGGCTAGACCGCATGCTCGCCGATCGCAAAATGCAGTTGTCTGAGCTAGCTGACCAGGTTGGCATTTCAATTGTCAACTTATCCAACTTAAAAACCGGGAAGGTGAAGGCGATACGCTTTTCTACTCTTAATAGGATTTGCAGAGTGCTGAGCTGTCAGCCCGGTGAGATTCTCGAATATACGCCCTCGCCCAGTGATGACGAGGAAGATGAGGAGTAACCCATGACATTCTTCAAAAAAGGACTTAAAGTTTTGCTAATTCTTCTTGGCTGCATCATTCTATTTAATATTGTCCTTCTGGTTTTATCACCTTTTTCCGACAGGATCACGGTAAGGACGCCAATTGCCCATAAAAACGATTTTTCAATGGCTGGACTTAAGATGCTACCTGCTTTAAGGACAGAGGGAAACCGCATTATTAACGAGAAGGGCGAAGTCGTTTTGCTTCGGGGTGTGATGGCGCCTGATCCGGACAGGCTCAACGAACGCAAGCTTTTTGACAAAGCCTATTATCAAAAGATAAAGGATATGGGTGCCAATGTTCTAAGAGTGCCCGTCCATCCCGAACGCTACCATGATGATCCTGACTACCTATGGCGCTATTTGGACCCCATCGTCACGTGGGCAGCGGAAATGAATCTTTATGTCATCATTGACTGGCATTACATAGGTAATATAAAAACCGGTGAGGGCGATGAAATGCCGGACCTCAAGGAAAAGCCCCTTGATTATTCCTTAGCCTTTTGGGCAAAAACTGCCGCTTATTTTAAAGAGGCCCCTCACGTTATTTTTGAACTCTATAATGAACCGGCTAAAATAACTTCTGAGGATTGGACGGAATGCGCCCAGAAGCTCATTGAAGCCATTAGGAGAACCGGGGCCGACCAATTGATCATCGCCGGTGGTATCGACTATTCCCATGATTTGTCCTGGACAGAGCGGCTCCCGTTAAGAGACAGTAATTTGGCCTATGCTGCCCATGTTTTTCCGGACAGAAGCCACAGCACCTGGCAGGTTTATTTCGGAAAGGTCTCGGAAAAAATTCCCGTGGTTGCAACAGAATGGGGCTTTATGGATGAAAACCGCAATCAGACCAAGCAATACTACCTCATCGGGAGTACAATGGATTTCGGAGAGCCTCTTCTTGATTTCTTAAGCGAAAAGGGCATAGGCTGGGTGGCTGCCTGGTATGATGATAAATGGGAAGCTCCCATGTTTACCAATGGCTATAAGGCTCTCACAGGCTTCGGGCGATTTGTTGAGGACAGACTTAAATAAGAAAACGCGGGTGTCGATCTAGCACTCGCGTTTTAATCATCCATGAATTCGAAAAAGGAAAAGCATAAACCATGACTTTATCAATTGTACGATTACTGGTTTAGGCATAGTGCTTCATTCTAAGGAGTAAGGAGAATAGGGAAGTATCAAAAAGAAGGAGACTTAGTAGAAAATGAGAACTGCTCATGGGATTATGAAGCTGCAAGCCACGATCTATTTTTGAATAACCGAGTAGCCTTTGGC
>JAOABT010000391.1 GCA_026418215.1 Clostridia bacterium
GTCGGCAGCGTCAGATGTGTATAAGAGACAGCTATATTGCTGGTTCTCGATTTGCAACCTATTAAGCTCCGTAAAAATTGACTTAATTCCTTCGATCTGGGAGTCAAGCCTTTTTTGAGAGTCAGAAAGGGATGCATATCTTCCCTTTTCACGTTCTTCCTTTACTTTCAAAAACGTATCTATACCTTTAACCTCATTTAGAAGCTTATCTGCTGAATGTTCAACCTTATTAATAAGCTTATCATTACCATCAATAACAATGTTTTTAATCTCAGAATGTTGATCGCTCAGACTCTTCCCTTCAGCTGCACCAATTTTTAGATCAACTCTTCCCCAGTATTTTTTATCGTTGATAGTTCCAGCTACGATTTTAATAAAACCACCAATAACAGCAAGGACCAGCGTGCCTGCAACGGTAATAATTGCACCTTGTACAACAGGGTCCATTAGTATCTCCTCCAAGGTCATAATAACTCCTCCCATTATAAGGTAAATGTATGCGTGCCTCATTAATAAATTATTGATTGGTTATCTCCCATCCCAGGAATGGGCGGCGCTCCGGATATTGTCAGCTCCATTTTTCAAGAACTGCAAAGAATACCTAGCCTCACCTGCATTTATCGTTACAATAATGGTTGGCGTCTTGATGAGGTGCGTAAACCCCGTATCCGGATCAACAAATAGATATGGGTATGTTGTATTGCTGTCATCGTAGAAGTACGCTTTATAAGTGATTTTGTTCTGCCAATAGCTCTCCTGTGTGGGATTTAAGTCATCATCTAGTTGAAGCATAGACTTGATTTCAGCTTCAATAGCCTTAATGGATTCTTGCCGGTTAAAAACAATTCGGCCACTCGAATATTGGCTTTTATCATAGAACAGGGCTCCGGCGACAGAGGCCTCCTCGCAGACGGTTCGTAGTTCCAACACGGCATGCCGGTTGAGGCCAAAATCATGGTTGAACGAATAACAGAAAAGAGCCAGAATCAAGGCGGCGGCACCCACAATAAATGGCTTCATGGCATTGGCACCTCACTTAAAACGAACCCTGATCGGCGGGAGATATATTGGTTCTCACTGTCTGAGAGCCCAAAAAACCGAGGAGCAGCCAGAATTTTACGAACTGGAATGCGGATATCGTAATAAATGGCTTCTCGACTATCAAATTCATCTGTTCTATACTTTGGGGTTGTAGTCACATTTATGTATATATCTGCCTCTGAAAGGTCAGGAAAAGCCGCTATAAGATCAGCCTTTAGCTTATTGATATTAGTTTGCTTAAAATACCCATCTGTTCTGGCTGTTTGAGTTGAAAAGTAAACAATAGTTGAAAATTTATTGATTCTGTTTTGGTTAATCAGATCTTGAGCGTTTTGAAGCGGAAAAATAAGTAAAAGAACAAGAATACATGCACCAGTAATGAAATTCTTCATATTACACCACCTTTTTATGAATTGGGCCGAGGGCTTCACCCCCGGCCCTTACAGTGTCATTAAGGTTGTACCTTCTGGAGCTCGGTGCGGACATCGGTCATAATAGATGTACTATCTGACTTAAGTGAGTTGGTATCGCCAATAATAAAGTTTGCCAGGATGACGGCCAGAATTACAGCTGCGACGATTACGATCCATTCTTTCATGTCATTATCCTCCTTTCCTAAAAAATAAAGAATTTTGATAATTTATAATCAACACCAATTGTGATAACAATGAGATTAATGAAAATAAGAATTCCTGAAGCCATAACTAAGGTATATAAAAGATTGCTCCGGTTTTCTTTTACAGCATGTGAAGCGGTCTTTCTATCATCTTTTGCAGCGGCCTGGTATAGCTCAATCTGGCTTAAGAACTCTGAAGGTTTCAGGTAATCTATCTTTGAAAGTAAACTTGCCAGAGCTGCTGCATCTTTTGTCCCAATGGCCTCAGAAAAATAGTTAGTAGCTTCCTCATAACGCCCTTCATACCAATACCCAAGCATGCGGTTGAAAATAGGCTTTGCATGAACTGTATACTTGGCAAGCTCTAAAATTAATGAATCCGCCGAATAACTTCTGTTTGCCTTCGCCACGACCATGTTTTTGAGCTGACTTAAACACCTGTATATCTCAAGGTTGAGCTTGTGCCGTTTTCGCTTCTGAATTTGATTTACAATAATAAAGAACGGGCTATCCTTCTTAAAAAGAGTTCGGCGGGGAGAAGAAACTAAAAAAGCAAGAATCCAAATTATTACAGGCAGCAGCATATCCCCCTTCGCGGAAATGCTCCGATAGAACAATAAGCCAACCCATCCAAGTAATATCGCTGTGCGAATGACCTGATATAGCAACCCTGAGTTCAGTCCCAATCCTTTGACCAAACGGTCCGTTTCCGGGTTCTGGAATTCTTTTACCAGGATGGCTTTATATCGATCCAACCGCATTTTAGGCGTGGCGCTTACTTTTTGTGTGGTATTTCTCCAAAGCATCAGCGCTCCCGAAGCAAAAAGAATAAGGATAGCGCCTTGGATGACATAATCCAAAATAACACCTCCCTACATATCGAATTTGGGTCTCTTGATGAAGGAATAAACAATAAAACATAGGATGATGCTTGAAAAGGTAATTAGACCAAAATTGAGGCCAATACTTGTGAAAAACTGGTATTGGATGAATTTCTTCAATGTAAATCCAAAGCCCGTAATACTTATATAGACAGTAAGAAAATATAAGGGAATTAGAAGGTAGCGGATCATGGTAAAGGCCTCATTGTTAAATCGCTTATTGGCCTCCATAGCTTCACTTACGGACTTGAGCTCCTCCAGGATATCTTCCAGACTTAGTGAAACGTCTGTGCCATCAAAGGCAGAAATCTTAATATTCATACCGAGTAGAATGGCCCATTCCGTGTTATAGGCAAATACAAAGGTCTTTATCGCATCATCCAGTT
>JAOABT010000434.1 GCA_026418215.1 Clostridia bacterium
AGATGTGTATAAGAGACAGCACCTATAGCTTTCCAAAAGGTGCTTTGCGCATGCGCTGGCTTGAGGAAAAGGAGCAGCCCCGAGCAGCGGCGTTCTTTGGTGAAGCTCCGGTCTACCCTGCAACAACGGTATTGCTGACCTTGGACGGCGTACCGCACATCATGATGGGTCAGGAATTTAACGAAAAGGGCTATAGGAACTGGTCCAGCCTTTTTGATGGCTATAAGCTGGACTGGAAACAGTTTGACGAGGAACTTTTTCACCACTTCAGAAGCCTCATCGCCCTCAGAAACAGTACACCGGCTTTTAGTGAAGGAAGTATCCGTTTTGTCGTGCCACCGGGAGAAAGAATACTTGGCTATATCCGGGAATGGCAGAGTGATAAATATCTGGTACTTGCAAGCCTTGATAAAGGGGGGTGCTCCCTGGATCTTCCTGCATTATTAAAGGATGAACATGCCTGTCGTCCCGTTCTTCTTTATCAATCGGCTCCCCTATGCGCCAAAGGCAATGACACCCTGTTAGCACCATTTGAAAGCAGGGTTTATCGCCTCTATTAGAATATCCCAAGTATATCAATTGACCTGTGACTGCCTCGAGACTATAATGCTAGCAGAAACAATGAACTATTGTACCGATGCTTTGACCAAGAAAGGAAGCGTCAAATGAAGAAATTCTTTATAGGAATTGGTGCTGTAGTCGGATACCTTGCCATCAACCTCGCCCTATCTTTTGTGGTAACGATAGCGGCTGCCTTTTATTTTGTTTTTACCCAAAACCAGCCTATACAGGCTGCCACGGATCCCAACAGCGTCCTCAATGCCATGATCGGCTACCTCTATGACCATGCCACCATTCTGACAGTTGTGATCAACCTTCTTAGCCTTCTTGTTTATTTCGCAATTATCAAAATAAGAAAGAAAAAGGTCACCGAACATCTGGATTTGGTTCCCTTGGGCCTGGACAAGCTCTGGCCGCTTATCCCCCTGGGCTTCTCGCTAAATATACTCACGATTTTCATGATCAACATCCTGCCTATACCCGCCTCTGTCATGGAGGATTATGCCTCATCGGTCAGCGTATTGGACAATAAATCCGTAACCGTCACCCTGCTCACAACTGTTTTGTTTGCTCCCCTGTTTGAGGAGATTCTTTTCCGCGGCCTGATTCTCAACTCTCTTAAAAGAATCATGTGGGTTCCGCTGGCTATCGTTATTGAAAGCGCCATTTTTGGTCTCATGCACGGTCAGATTCTTTGGATGTGTTATGCCGGAGTGCTTGGCATATTTTTGTCAGTCATAAGGCTCAGGTATCGTTCCCTTTATGCCAGCATGCTCCTTCATGCCGTTTACAACGCGACAAGCTACATCCTTCAGCTGGCAGGAGACCTCAACAACCAGTGGATTTTTAATGTAATTCTTCTGATAAGCTCTCTTTTTATGGCTATTTTCTTTGGTATCATCGTTTATAAAAAGACCAAGCCTGTTAAAGAAGGGGTTTTGCCACTTAGTGCCTAGTTTATCTTAACCAGGCCTTGTCATAGAGTTTTTCAATTAAGCAGACATAAGCAATTTACCAAAATAAGGTAAATAAAAACCGCTATGATTGACTTTACCAGCATGGAATTATGGACGCATGGATACACTAAGATTCGCAGGAAATAAATTTCGCTGGACAAAGGTTTCGGCTTTTATGCTTTGCTATGGAAATGGGAAATGGTTATGATGAAATTATCTACTCTATCCGGTTCAGAGTGAATGGTTAAAAAAACCTCATCATTATCGTCCCTAAAACATACGTTTTATTGGAAAACTTATGAAGGAAGGTTTACCTTTGTATGAAGAAACGTTTTAAGATTGAAGTAAAAACAAATGGTCAGTTCTCCGAGTGCTACGAAGAAGCAAACTATCAGGAGGAAGCTATTCAACAGTGTTTAGCAAGCAAGAAAAACACAGACTGGAACGATTTCAAGATTCTGAAATGTGAAGAGGTCAGCAAGCGCAATTATACTTATTAGTTCAAAAAGGCAGCTTTCTTAAACACACGAGTAAAGGCCATGGATGTCATTTGCCATGGCTTTTTATTTATAAATTTTGCAGTTTAACCAGATATATAAAGACATTCAATCAAACTACAAAAAGCGTCAAGCCCATTTTACAAAGCGGCGCTATTTGGTCAGTCCTGAACGAGCTTGGGGCCATGAGTTTCTTAATGCCATTCCAGGCTTCGTGCATCTTCAAAAAATAAGCCAACGAAAAAAAGACTTCTTTACGCTGAGTATCGGTGTTGGAGTAACCTAATCTAAGCCCCTGTTTTCAGAGGTTTTTCTTCTTAATAAGCTCCGTATACTTTGTTACGGCAGTGTTCAAGCTCTGACTGGCAGTAAGGATCTCAGGGTCCAATAGATTCTCCTGCTTTTCGGTTAGCAGCCGATGCAATTCCTTCCGAAGGTTTTCAACGTCTTCCCAAAGTGTCTTTAGCTCACTCATTTCTCTTCACCTCGAGGGTTATTATGCCCCAAACCGAATCTTTCATGAGGTGATTTCCTAGCCCTTTACTTAAGTCAAATTGCTGATTTTATGAAATTAATTGGTCTCATTTCACGAACATATGATATGATAGAATTATGTGAATTGTTCTATAATCTAGTTTTACTTTGGAGGTTTTTAAATGTTTAAGAGGCATGTCATATCCATTCTTCTGGTTTTAGTCATGCTGTTCGCCCTTTCGGCATGCGGCGATCAATCCACTGGCTCATCCTCTTCGTCAGACTATAAGGCTGTTATCAAGAAATTCTATACAGCCATAGGAAAAGCAGATGTCAAAGGCTTCCTCAATTGCTTTGAGAAAAGCAGCCGTGCTGACATTCTTGATCAGATGGATGAAGATGAAATCAAGGATATGCTTGGAAGCATCGATGAATCGTATAACGATGAATTCGGTGACAATTGGGTTAAGGAATATAAGGTTCAGAGCAAAACAAAATCTTCTGAGGAAGACGATCTTGTCTACTATGATGCGCTTGTGACTTTCGGCGAAGATGAAACAGAGGTTACCTTGCCCATTGTTAAGAGCAAAACCGCTTACTATATGCATCCAGACGTTCTGGACCAGCTTTCAGGCTCATCTTCAACGTCGAAAGGTCCTCAGAAGCTCGCAGAAACGTTCTTTGATTCCATCAGCCAAGAGGATGCTCAGAAGTTCCTGAACTGCTTCACAGAGGATATGCAGAAGTCAATCCTAGACGGAATCACGGAAGAAGACGTTACAACACAATTAGCCTCTCTCAACAGTTCCTTAAAGGAACAATTTGGCGATGACTGGCGTTCAAAGGTGGGCATTGGCGAAGTGACCAAGGGTGATACCGTGGATGGCGTAACAAACTATACTGTGGTTTGTTCCATGGAAGGCGAAGGTGACGAGCTCACCGTCCAGGAAATCGACGGAAAGTTCTACATAGAAGATTCAGGCCTGTTCTAATATTCTCACGCGTTCACAACAGTCTAAAAGGACATGGTATTAAAGGCAATAACCTTTAACAACCTAGCATTCAATAGACATAGTCTTTAAGGACACATCAAAAGCTATAACCTTAAAGAACGTGGCACGAAGGTCTAAAAGTAAGGCAAGACCCCCGGATGGACTCAAAAATGAGCTTTCCGGGGGTTTTTTATCACTTTTTGAAGTTGACTGTTGGAGGGCTTCACTTTCCTTTGCTCCATGATGACAGGTTACTGAGCGTTACCCTTCCATCATCCTTTATTTGATTATCTACAACGGACAGGGTAAAATAGATTACAGTTTATTTCAACTAAGTTTCGGAGGTCGCTTATGAAAAGAATCATCTCATTTATGTTGGTCATCGTTCTATGCCTTGGTATTACATCCTGCGGCATTTTAGACAGTGCCACATTGAAGCTCCAGGAAAGCATTACAGGTGTAAAGTTCAAAATAACCGTATATGATGCTTATGGAAACAACTCCTTGACCAAGGTCGGAGGTAATATCAAGATAGGCCTTGAAGAAAACTGGGCTAATAAGTCCGCCGACAGTAATGGTTTCAAGAGCGAAGTTCTGCGCATCACCATTGATGGCAGCACATGGAACCACGTGGGCTCCAGCCTTATCGCCGCAAGCCCCGGTATTGACACCATCCAGGACTTTGATTACGAATACCTTAAAAAGCTCAAGTCCGAAGGGCATTCAACGGGCTTCATTCCGCTGGACAGAGTCATCAACGACTACGGCAACATGGTTGGCAAGGAGAAGCTGATTGTTGTAAAGTCGCAGTTCGGTATCCCGATTGGCATCTACCAGGGCAATAACGTTCGTGTAGAAATCCCCGACGATCTGCCCAAAACAACCAGACTCATCATTGACGGGCAGCTGATGTATATCTACCGTTGCGATTATGAAATCATGGATGCCGCTTTGATTCAATAGTGGGCACAGTCATATAAAAAACCCAGAATTGCTGCCGGCAGGCTCAATTCTGGGTTTTGTTATTAGCATATGAGACGATAGACGTAAAGGTCCCTCTGCCCTATTTATTTTTTGTGATACATACCTTGCCCTGTAATACAAGCCTTATCACCTTTGCTTAAGGGCATCTAAGAGCTTTTCAGGTGCTGATTTTACGGCAGCGAATTACAGCTTTTAGCGCACTCCAGCCGTCAGCAAGTCTTACCGTACCTTAATGTGTACTTCTCTAAGCTGGTGCTCGGTGACCTCGCAGGGCGCTCCCATCATGAGATCCTGGGCATTGCCGTTTAACGGGAAGGCGATAACATCACGAATGGTTTCTTCCTCTGCCAGCAGCATGATCATGCGGTCAATGCCAGGTGCCATTCCGGCATGTGGCGGTGCTCCGAACTGAAAGGCTGTGTATAATGCGCCAAAGCGCTTCTCAAGCTCCTGTTCGCTGTATCCGGCAATCTCGAAGGCTTTTTTCATGGTCTCAGGTGAGTGGTTGCGTACTGCCCCCGATGAAAGCTCCACGCCGTTGCACACCACATCATACTGGTGAGCCAGTATCTCAAGCGGATGCTTCGTTTCAAGCGCGGTCAAGCCGCCCTGTGGCATTGAGAACGGGTTATGGGTAAAATCAATTTTCTTGGTCTCAGGATTATGCTCATACATGGGGAAGTCCACGATGAAGCAGAATTCAAAGGCATCCTTGTCAATGAGCCCGAGATTTTCCCCAAGCCATGTTCTGATCTGTCCGGCAAGCTTATTCACAATATCGGGCTTATCACTGATAAAGAACAAGGTTTGGCCTTCTTTGATCCCGCACATGCTAATGAGCTGAGCTTTCTGATCGGCTGACAGGAACTTTTCGATAGGCCCTTTAAACTCGCCCTCATTGAGCGTAATGTAGCCTAATCCCTTCATGCCGATGCTCATGGCGTATTTCAAGGAGTTTTCAAAAAAGCTTCTTGAGCAGCCTGAGCAATCGGCGACAATGCCGCGAACAGGCTTATTCTTAAAGGCGGCAAACTCCACATGGGTGAAGAACTCGGATAAATCGCAGATGGTGAGCGGGTTTCGCAAATCCGGCTTATCACTGCCGTATTTCATAACGGCATCACTATAGGTAATGCGCTTGAAGGGCAGCGGCGAAACACGTTTATTGGAGAATTGGGTGAAAGCGTCGTATAGTACGGTTTCAGCGACATTTAAAACGTCCTCCTGTTCGGCGAAGGCCATTTCAAAATCCAACTGATAAAACTCTCCCGGTGAGCGGTCGCCTCTGGCATCCTCATCACGGAAGCAGGGTGCAATCTGAAAATACTTATCAAAGCCGGACACCATTAACAGCTGTTTAAACTGCTGGGGCGCCTGGGGAAGTGCATAGAACTTGCCCTTGTGCTTGCGGCTGGGAACAAGATAATCTCTTGCTCCTTCAGGTGAAGAAGCAGTAAGGATAGGTGTCTGAATTTCAAGAAAACCCAGCTCCTCCATACGTCTTCTCAAGAAGTTGATGACCTTGGAACGGAGCACAATGTTATTATGAATGACGGGATTGCGAAGGTCTAAATAGCGGTATTTGAGACGGACCTCCTCGCGTGTCGCAACAGACTCCCTGATTTCAAAGGGTAAATAGTTTTTGCATGGTCCTAGAATGGTGATGCTGTCTGCATGCAATTCAACAGTGCCGGTGTCAAGCTTGGGGTTTACAGTGTCGGCATCCCTTTGGCAGACGATCCCGGCTGCTGCGATGACAGTTTCACGATTGATGCCGCTAAGCATGGTGTCGTCATTAAGAACGACCTGTGTGACGCCGTTATGGTCGCGAAGATCCACAAACATGACGCTGCCGTGGTCGCGGATGGTATCTACCCAGCCGGCAAGGGTGACTTTGGTCCCGATGTGTTCTTGTCTTAGTTCATTGCAATGATGTGTCCTGTACATATAGGCCCTCCTCAAAACAAAAATCCCGGAAATTATCTTATAAAAATAATTTCCGGGACGAGCATTTCGAAGTGCCCGCGGTGCCACCCGCATTGATGCAGTTGCCTGCATCCACTTTTTATTCAATTTCCGGTGCAATGGTGAAGTGTTCCCCAGCTTACTACTTTTCCAGATCGCGCTCTCAGTCGGTGACGCGAATTTCCTGTTGGAATTTCCAAAAAAGCGGAGTCTTCACGCTGAATTATAAGCTATCTCAAAATGTGTTGTCAACATGTATTATTATCCTAAAATGAACCGATTATATTTGAAAAAATCTGCAAAATACCGGTACAGAAGCAATTACTCCACAGTCACGCTCTTGGCGAGGTTTCTGGGCTTATCAACGTCGTTGCCCTTGAGGACAGAAACGTAGTAGGCGAAGAGCTGCAAGGGTGTCACGGCGACAGCCGGAGCAAAGAGCGGGTTCATCTGCGGAATGGAAATAACCGCGTCAGCAACCTTGGATACCTCTTCTGCGTGGTTTTCGGGTGCAATAGCCAGTACCACAGCGCCTCTTGCCTTGACCTCGCGGATGTTGCTCACCATCTTGTCAAACAGCGACTCCTGTGTGAGCGGGCAAATCACCAGCGTACCCTGCTCAATCAAAGCAATGGTGCCGTGCTTGAGCTCACCGCCAGCGTAGGCTTCAGAGTGGATATAAGAAATTTCCTTCAACTTCAGCGAGCCTTCCATACAGAGGGCGTAATCAAGGCTTCGCCCTATAAAGAAGACGCTCTTGGCATTGAAGTGGTCGCTTGCGAACTTCTGGATGGTCTCCTTCTTCGGAAGGACCTCATCGACCTGACGGGGCAGCTCTTGAAGCTCTTGAACATAGCTTTGGTAAGCTTCATCATCAAGATGCCCTCTCTTCCTTGCAAAGTAAAGAGCGACGAGATAAAGCGCTGCGAGCTGGGTGTTGTAAGCCTTTGTTGAGGCCACAGCTATCTCTGGGCCGGCCCAGGTGTAAATGACGTCATCCGCTTCCCTTGCGATGGAGCTGCCAACGACGTTGACGATGCCAAGGATTCTGGAGCCCTTTTTCTTGGCTTCGCGCAAAGCCATTAAAGTATCCAGCGTTTCGCCGGATTGGCTGATAACAATGGTGATCTGCTTCTCGTTAACCATGGGGTCACGGTAACGGAATTCCGAAGCCACATCGACTTCGACTGGCACACGTGCCATCTTCTCCAAAGCGTATTTAGCTATAACACCCGCATGATAAGCTGTCCCGCAGGCTACGATATTGATTTTTTCACAGCTCTTAATCATCTCATCGGTGAGTCCGAATTTGTCAAAGCTGATCTCATCGTTTTGTATTCTTGGGCTTATGGTTGCCTTAATGACAGAAGGCTCTTCAAACATTTCCTTCATCATGAAGTGCTCATAGCCGCCCTTTTCGGCAGATGCCACATCCCAATCTACATGGAAAACCTCGCGGTCCATCTTCTCGCCCAAAAGATTGAAAATCTCGACCTTATCGGCTGTGATGCTCACAACCTCTTTATCTTCGAGAATATAGATATCACGGGTATGCTCAAGGATGGCCGGAATGTCTGAAGCAATAAAGTTTTCGCCCTTGCCGAGTCCAATAATCAGAGGACTGTCCTTGCGGGCCGCAATAAAGGTATCAGGGCTGTCGGTGCACACAACGCCCAAGGCATAAGCGCCTTCAACATCGCAAAGCGTAGCCATGACAGCTTCAATCAAGTTACCCTTGTAGTTGTACTCAATCAGGTGCGCGATGACTTCGGTATCTGTCTCAGACTTGAAGACATAGCCCTTCCCCATAAGAAACTCTTTGATCTGCATGTAGTTTTCAATGATACCATTATGTACTACAGCAATCTTCTCGTTATAGCTCATATGAGGATGGGAGTTGACGTCATTGGGCTCACCATGCGTTGCCCAGCGTGTATGACCGATACCGATGCTGCCAGCCATATGAACGGTCTTGAGCTTGCTCTCCAGCACCGAAAGACGGCCCTTGGCTTTGACCACATCTATTTTGCCATTGTTCAAAATGGCCACGCCTGCTGAATCATAGCCTCTGTATTCAAGCTTCTTGAGGCCCTCGATCAGAACAGGGGTAACATCCTTTTTTCCTATATAACCAACAATTCCACACATAATTAAACTCTCCTTCATTCTTATCAATTTGATTGGTTTTTTGAATTAATGACATGAGCAAATAAAGCCGTACAGGCAAAATGCATAATTGTGATTTGCCAACAGAGTAAAAAGCCTGACCAAATAGTAGGGGCTGAATGCGTCTTGCTTTAAAAACAAGCACAAATCAGACTGCACTATACCCAGGCAGCAAAAATATACCTATAAAACTCATGTCTCAGAATAATTTATAAATAGAAATGCAGGAAAGTCCACTTATCGCACATTCTGTCTCCAACCGTCACCGATTGGGTTTTGTAGTGCTTTCACGATGGTGGCACACCGGAGGGTTTCCGCCGAAGTTTCGATAGCCTCCCTCTCCTCGTCGACTTAACGGTTTTATGCCTATCACGCTCATCGCGTTTGTAGCAGTAAGCTCCTTAAGCCCTGGCGCTTTTCATACTGTCTTTTTCTTAGCCTCCTATCCGACAGTTCACTTTTGCATTTCACTCCTATTATATTCTAGCGATTTTAAAAGGATAATGCAATCCTTAAAATCCAACGAAATTACGATAGTCTCTCTTCAATCAGCTTAACAAGCTCCACAGCCTTTTGTGTAATAGTTTCCTGATCGCGGCCCTCGATCATCACTCTCACAAGGGGTTCTGTTCCCGAAGGTCTTATGAGAACACGACCCTCACCATGGAAGGTTTGCTCAAGCTCGTGGCATTTAGCCGCAATAACCTCATCATCACGGTAGTTATACTTCTTGTCATTGGAAACCTTGGCGTTCTTGAGAACCTGCGGGAAGATGGACATGACCGAAGCCAACTCAGAGAGCTTCTTGCCTGTTTCCTTCAAGACCGCGAGCAGCTGCAGAGCCGTTACAAGACCATCACCCGTGGTGTTATGGGTACGGATGATGATATGACCGGATTGCTCGCCGCCGAGGATATAGTCACCCTCTAGCATCTTTTCGAGGACATAACGGTCTCCGACATTGGCTTTAAGGATATTGAGGCCATTTTCCTTGGCCATGACGTCAAAGCCAAGGTTGCTCATTACGGTGGCAACAATGGTGTTGCCGTTTAAAAGCCCCTTGTTCTTGAGGCTCAGGCCGATGACTGCCATGATGCGGTCACCGTCTACTAGCTCGCCGTTTTCATCAACTGCCAGTACGCGGTCGGCATCACCATCGAAGGCAAGCCCGATATCGCAGCCATTATCAACGGTGAAGTTCTTGAGCATTTCAAGATGGGTTGATCCGCAGTTTTTGTTGATATTCAAGCCGTCGGGGTTATCACAGATGACCAAGAGCTCTGCACCAAGCTTGCGGATAGCCTTGGGCGAGGTCTCAAAGGATGCCCCGTTGGCACAGTCAATGGCTATTTTAAGTCCTTTAAGATCGCACTGGATGGTCTTCATGGCAAAGGCCACATAATCATCGACGGCCGTGTTGAGCTCAGAGGTAATGCCCACGCCTTCGCCTTGGGGATTGGGAATCTCCTCGGACTTATCCAGTATGATAGCTTCAATGCGCTCTTCCAAAGCATCTGACAGCTTGTAGCCTTCAGAGTTGAAGAATTTAATACCGTTAAATTCAGCAGGATTGTGGGAGGCTGAAATAACAACACCGGCATCAAAGCTGTATTTTCGGACCAGGTGGGCTACAGCCGGGGTTGGAACAAAGCCCGCCAGAACAGCTTCCGCTCCTGTGGAGCAAATTCCTGCAATCAGCGCCTTTTCTAGCATATCGCCGGATCGCCTTGTGTCCTTGCCAACCAGGATTTTCGGGACGTGGTGGGTTTCACTGGCCAGTACAAAGGCTCCCGCCCTGCCGAGCTGAAACGCCATCTCCCCTGTAAGCTCTGTATTTGCAATGCCTCTGACGCCATCTGTTCCAAATAATCTACCCATGACTGTGACCTCCATTAAAACTTATCTTCTTCTATTTTTA
>JAOABT010000453.1 GCA_026418215.1 Clostridia bacterium
AGCATTCCTGTAATGAACAATAGCGGACTTTGAAAAGAGAGACGCCAGTCAGTAGAATAATGTTGTGCAGATCACCCCAAGAAAGGCACAACAAAATACTGAGGAGGCCTTTTAATATGAAGAGTACATAAAATGAAAAGATTATGCAAATGAAATCAGAGACATTAATCGTAGGCAGTGATGTTGGAAAAGAGAACCATTATGCCAGAGCCATTGACATCAGAGGGATTGAACAAGCGAAACTGCTGCGATTCAGCAACAGTACCCAAGGTTATGAAAGCTTGGATAACTGGATGAGTGAAATTATGCAGCAGAAGGGTAAAACAGAGGCAATCGTTGGATTTGAGCCTACAGGGCACTATTGGTTCAACCAAGGAGATCACTTGCAGAAAAAGGGCCATAAACTGGCTATCGTCAATCCCTTTCATGTGAAATGCACAAAGGAACTCGACGGTAACAGTCCGACAAAGAATGACCGTAAGGATCCAAAAACCATTGCAATGCTAATGAAGGATGGCCGTTATCGTGATGTGTACATACCCGAGGATTTGTATCAGGATTTGCGAGAAGCCGTTTCGGAGCATGAACGGCTACAGAATCAGATAAACGCCATAAGCAATCAAGTCATCAGATGGCTGGACATTCGCTTCCCTGAGTTCAGCACGGTTTACAAGGCATGGGATGGCATAGCAGCGTTATTGATACTTATGAACAGCCCGACGCCTGCAAGGATTGCAAAGCTTGGCGTAGAAGGAATCATGAGTATCTGGAGGCAGAAACTAAAGCGGACTAGCCAAAAAAGAGCAAACGCTATCGTACGAGCAGCCAATGGATCTATTGGTAGAACCGAAGGAAGTGTTGCTGCTGAAGCTGCTCTCCACAACCTACTCATGCAATATGAAATGCTCCAGAAACAGATAAAGAGCCAAAAAATACTGATGCAAGAGTTGTTGTTGCAAGTACCAAACGCCGGCAAACTGCTGGATATTAAGGGTATTGGAATGATAACAGCCACGGTGATAGTCAGTGAAATAGGCAACATTAATAGGTTTCAAGATCCGCGCCAGATCATAAAGATGGCGGGTCTTAACCTGAGGGAAAATAGTTCCGGGAAACATAAAGGGAAAACCACAATTAGCAAATGAGGTCGAAAAAGGCTGCGGGAAGGATTGTTCAGAGTGATGATTCCGATGTTGGCCAACAATGAAGAATTCAGGAAAATACATAATCGTAACCTAACCCGTGACCATAATCCCTTGAATAAAATGCAATCCATCATAGCCTTATGCGGTAAGCTAGTCCGCATTCTCTATGCCATCTTAACAAAAGGCGTGGAATATAGCGGAGATAAGATGATCAGCGATATTAAGCGGTCGAAGAAGGCTGCATAACAGCCGGAGATAAGAACATTGCTTAAGAACACCTGAGAACCGCATCAGGTAGGGCTACAACAATGGGAAACGCATACTTACTATCTATAGACAGTTTCGCACCTTGATAATATTGAGCCGGGGCAGTCAAGTTGAATTTTACCTTTAGGGCATAGACCCAGCTTAGGAGCATGATTGACGTTCCATCTCTTGGATAGGCAGAACGAAGGAAATAGGGACATTGATCCCGAAAGACATGGGAGGGTTGCCACCTGGAGTTGATGTGGAATCCCGAGGCCAGACATACAAAACATAAGCGGTTTTGTTTGCTGACCCCATTATTCACAAAACTATCAACAGGCGCTTAAATCCAAGATAACGACTCAATAAAATCAAAATGAGAAACTATGAAAAACGAAGATATTTGAAGAAAACAAGAGTTTATCAAGGGAGGTTAAAGTTGAACTTCCAGAAGTCAGTTCGGGTCGTAGTATCGAAGAAGTTTATAAAAATAGATGGAGAAAAGAGCTCGACGGTCGAGGTAAGACAGATGCTACTTACTTAAAGCTCAATAATAGCAGCTGCTCGAAAGAGGTTACTTACTTGATAAAAGGTTGGAAACCGAAGATAGATAGTAAGAACGCTTAGAGCATTTACTCTGTAGAGCAAGGTTACGGATTAGAGAAGTTATAAGCAATCATTCTGTAAAATAAGAGAAGTGGAAGTATAAGGTTTTTGATAAAGTGTTATGAACCATGCTAAACTAATATCCGTTTTGAGCAAGATTTAGAGACCAAGTGAAACACGAGGATATGAGGAAAATGTAGTAGCTTTCAGAGTGTTCTCGAAGCGGGTTGCATGGAAGAAAAAGGTCTTTGACAAAACGGCATTAGACATGCTAGGATAATCTTCTGCCACTAATACGTTAAAAAATATTCTAAAAAATAATGAATATTAAGTGCTTGACAAAAAAGCGTAACGGTGGTAAGATAATAAAGCTGTCGCCGCTGATGAGTTTGCAAGAGCTCAGAAGCGAGGCAGAAAGCCAGTAAAACTGAAAAAATCATAACCATGATTGATTCAGTCTAGGCGATGGACATTGAAAATTGAACAGTGTACGAAACATCATGTGTAGTCTTCAAATTC
>JAOABT010000575.1 GCA_026418215.1 Clostridia bacterium
AGATGTGTATAAGAGACAGAATAAATCCTATTCAGAAGGCCATAAACATAGAACCTGTATTGTAACCCATTTTGCACCTTGAGAATAGTATATATTGAGTTCAAAAGGCATGGGAGGTATTTAATATGTTCGGATTAAGAGGATTCGGAGGATGCTTCGGTGAAAATTGCGAAATTCTCATGTTCATTATCCTCTTCCTTCTCCTGTTCTGCAATGGCGGATGTGGTCACGAAAATCGCTGCGACTAATTTGAGGGTGATTTAACCTGATTTCCCGGAAGGAGGTGCCGTTATGAGGGGCAGAAATGAATGCGACTGCACAATTTTATTCTTCATTCTCATTTTCCTCTGCTTGTTCTGGTGCAAAGACGACGGCTGCTGCAACGACTAATGGAAGCAAAGGGGTTTGAGTACCCAAAAAAAGAGCGGGGGCCTAGTCAGCTCCCGCTTTCTTTTGTTTTCAGTATTGTTTTTCCAACCTGTCTGAAGTAGTTCCTTATGTACATAATCGAGGCAAAGACCGCCATGCCAACGCATACCCAGAGCATGGTATCGGTAATTTGTCTTGCTACTCCGAAAAAGGCCATCATGATCGCAATGAAGAACAGGACCGATGTCAGTTTCCCGAACCATTTACTCGACATATCAACGTTCTTACGCATCAAATAGAGGCCTGAGATAAGGAGAAAAAGCTCTTTAAACAAGACAAGCCAGGGAATGATTTGAAGGATCCAGTTCCTTTCAGCCAGCATGAAAAGTGCCGTTAGCTGCATCAGCTTGTCTGCAAAGGGATCGGCAATTTTACCGAAGGGTGTGATCAAATTATACCGGCGAGCAATAATACCATCCAAAACGTCGGTTACCTCTGCGGCCAAAAAAACTCCAATGGCTGCATAAATAGAACCGTTTTTCATTAAGATAACAAAAAACGGAACTGCAGCCATTCTTAAAATGGTGAGTATATTGGGAACCTGTTTTAAAATCATCCGCATAGACTATGGTTTCTCATGAGCTGCCGCATGATACATGGGCATGAGCCTTTCATAGAGTTCGGGCTTGTACTTTGAGATATTAACCGGTTTGAGGCTTGTCGCTGTCCATGCATGCTCTGTCACACCCGTTGCACATAGGCTGTTTCGTTCTTCGCAATAGACCTCGTAGCCGACAATGAGTCTGGTTTTTGTTCCTTCTATAAGATGCGTTTTGACAAGGGCGGTCTCGCCATATCGGATGGGAGACTTGTATTCACAGGAAAGCCTCATTAAAGGAAGCATGAGACCCAGGCGTTCAAGTTCATCATAAGAGATGCCGAAATATTTGATAAAGTCCGTTCTGCCGCATTCAAACCAAACCGGGTAAACCGAATGGTGAACAACCCCCATCTGATCCGTTTCAGCGTAGCGAACAGGGAAACGTGTCTCAATAATCATGTTTTTCACCTTACAGTGCCAAAATCTTGCTGAGGTTCACAAGCTCCTCATCAATAGATTTTTTCATGCTAAGCGCTTCTTCAATATCGATATCCACAAGAGCACCGTTCTGAAGGCCTACAATACGGTTACGCTTTCCTGCCATAAGAAGCTCAACGGCATAAGCTCCCATCCGGCTTCCCATGACGCGGTCCCTCAGTGTTGGTGAACCGCCGCGCTGAATATGGCCTAAAATTGTAGCTCTTGTAATGATATCAGTCTTCTCTTCTATACACTTGGCAATTTCAACAGCACCGCCCACGCCCTCGGCCACGATGACAAGATAGTGCTTTTTGCCTCTATTGCGGCCTTCTATGATGGGGAAAATGATATCCTTATCGATGTCAAATTCCTTTTCAGGAAGCACAATGGCTTCGGCGCCGCCTGCAATACCGCAGTTCAGTGCAATCCAGCCTGCATGCCTTCCCATAACCTCCAGAACACTGCAGCGCTCATGCGAGTAGGAGGTATCCCTTATCTTGTCGATAGCATCAAGTACGGTATTCATGGCTGTATCATAGCCAATGGTATACTCGGTGCAACCAATATCGTTATCAATTGTACCCGGAATGCCAATAACATTCATGCCCAGGTGTGAAAAATCACGCGCTCCGCGATAGGAACCGTCGCCGCCGATAACAATCAGCGCATCGATTCCAAAAATTTTAGACATGGACAGGGCCTTCTGGAGGCCTGCTTCAGTTGTGAATTCCTGAGAACGTGCAGTCTGAAGAATGGTTCCGCCACGCTGTATGATGTCGCCGACCGAACGGATTTTCATCTCTTCAATATCGCCATGCAAGAGGCCTTCATAGCCTTTATGAATGCCAAGTACCTTAAAGCCATTATATATACCCATTCTGACGACTGCTCTGACAGCAGCGTTCATACCGGGGGCATCTCCGCCGCTGGTTAATACACCAATTGTTTTAACGCTCATAGCGCTCCTCCCCATACAAATCAAACACGCTTTAAACTTTATAAAACACCCGTGTCTTCAACACGGGCGGTCACTCAAAAACCTTTTTCTATAATGATACTGTGGGCCTCTTCAACCTCGGCCTCGGGGACTGAAACCTCGAAATAATCATCAGCCTTTTCTTTCCGGTTGACGGGATTAATTCTTACAAGGATGCCGCCCTCTTCGAGGATTGCTTTGAGCTTCTCTGCCATCTCCTTGTTTTGTGCCATGTAAACAACCGTCCACATATTACAGATGCCCTCCCTGTTTACTTCCGGACTCAATCACACCGTGACTGCAATGCACTTTGGCTTTGCCTCTTATTTTAATCGCCGAGGTCTGCTCGGTGAATTGTGCGATCAGTAGTTCGCCCTTATCAAGAATTTCTGTATGATGAAGTCTGGTGTCTCTCCCACGGGTAAGACCAATGACATTTACTCCATTTTCCTCTGCTTCGACCACAATGTAGTCAGCGTAGGCCTTGTCAGATTCATTCTTTTCCAATGTATCACCCCAGAAACATATTATATTATTTTTTAGTAAAGTGCAAGAAAAACTATTGTCCGCTTGCATGGGGGCTTTCGGGACTTAATACCTTGACTTTACCCTTGCCCACAAGGCTTTCAAGCTCTCTGATCAAGAGCGGGTGGATTTGCACATTCAGCTTTACACCGGGTCGGCTTGAGCTGTCGATATAGACGAGAGCTCTGTCCTGACCCTCGAAATACTTTAAAAGAGCCAGGCCTGCTCTTCGCTTTTCCTCCGGCACCTCATGATCAAAGAGGACCTTGAGGGTTTGAATACCCGCCGGCTTCCCTTTTGATACTTTGTAATCCGGCTGAGACTCCTTGATGCCACCTGCCGGCTTCACGGTATTTCCCAAGACAGGGGTCGGTCCCTTGTCGGCCTTGGAATTTCCCTGTTGCTCTAGAATGGCTTGTCGCTCTTTCGGGCGCTCCAGCTGCCTGATTTTTTCGGCAAGAATCTTGGGCTGCTCGTCTTCCTTGATACTAATCCGGCCTTCAACAAGGATTTGGCTCTCTGTTGAAAGCAAGCGCGTGTATTGCTCGTAAATATTAGGGAAGACAATAACCTCTATCAAGCCATAGAGGTCTTCCACCATAACAAAGGCCATCATACGGTTGCTTTTGGTGCTTATGGTCTTTATTTCGGTTACAATACCCGCAATTTTCACCTGCTGCCCGTCAGCAAGCGTGCTTTCCATGGTCTGGCCTTCTTCAGGAAGCTCGAAATCATAGGAGAATACCGTTACCTGCTCCTTAATGATATCCTGGAATTCGTCCAGAGGATGACCTGAAACATAGAGACCCAGCATCTCCTTTTCCATAGCCAGAAGAAGCCTTGAGTCATATTCATTCATCTGCGGCCATTCGATGGTTGCGGTTTCATCCTGCTTACTTGCAACATCGAAAAGCGAAAGCTGCCCTGTCATCAGGCTTCTGCGCTTTTGAGACACACGTTCGAGGATCTTTTCATAATTGGCAATAAGCCTTGAGCGGTAAATGCCGAAAACATCAAAAGCACCACACTTAATAAGGCTTTCCACTGTACGCTTGTTTAATTCCCGTCCCTCCATACGCTCGCAGAAATCGATAAAGCTTTTGAAAGGGCCATGGGCATGGCGTTCCTCAATGAGGGCATGAACAATGGAACCGCCTACATGCTTAATAGCAAATAATCCGAAACGGATGGCGCCGTTTTTAACGGAAAAGGAGCTTTCGCTTTCATTAATATCGGGAGACAGCACCTTGATGCCCATTTTTCGGCATTCCAGCACGTATTGACTGACCTTTCCCAGGCTTCCCATGAAACTGTTGATGAGGGCTGCCATGAATGCCAAGGGATAGTGGTATTTAAGCCAAGCGGTTTGATAACCAACAAAGGCGTATGCAGCTGCGTGGGACTTGTTGAAAGCATAGCTTGCAAAGTCCATCATTTCATCAAAAAGGGTGTTGGCAGCCTTTTCGCTTACACCGTTTCTTATGGCTCCGGGAATGATGACATTTCCTTTTTCATCGGTACTGCCATAAATAAAGTTTTTTCGCTCGGCATCCATGACCTCTTTTTTCTTTTTTGACATGGCACGGCGGACGAGGTCGCTCCGTCCTAAGGAATAACCCGCAAGGTCACGGCATATCTGCATAACCTGTTCCTGATACACCATACAGCCGTAGGTGACATTCAATATGGGCTCGAGCTGAGGTGTCAGATAAGTAATTAGCTCTGGGTTGTTTTTATTGCGGATGTATCTTGGAATCTGGTCCATGGGACCGGGTCTGTACAAGGAAATCCCTGCAATGATGTCCTCCAGGGAGCTTGGCTGAAGCTCCTTCATAAACGAGGTCATGCCCTGGCTTTCAAGCTGGAAGACGCCCGCGGTCTCCCCTTTTCCGATCATTTCGTAAACGGCCTGGTCTTCATAATTAATGTGGTCGATATCAATGGAAACGCCCGTGTTTTTTCGAATAAGCTCCAGGGCATCCCGAATGACCGTAATGGTTCGAAGCGCAAGAAAGTCCATCTTGAGCATTCCAAGCTCTTCCAGCGTTGTCATGGGGAACTGGGTGGAAATGAGTTCCTCATTTCGATAAAGGGGAACAAACTGCGTAATGGGCTCACTGGAAATCACCACACCGGCGGCGTGTGTCGAGGCATGACGAGGCATTCCCTCAAGTGTTTTGGCTGTGTCCAAAAGCTCACGGATTCTAGGCTCTGCGTTGTAAAGAAGCTTAAGCTCCGGGTTCATTTCAATGGCATCGACTATGGTAATATGCTTGCCCATCATCATGGGGATGAGCTTAGCCACTTTGTCCACTTCATTATAGGGTATCCCCAGAGCACGCCCGACGTCGCGTACGGCTGCTCGGGCTGCCATAGTTCCGAAGGTGATGATCTGGGCAACACGGTCCTCGCCATATTTTCTCACAACGTAATCGATGACCTCCTGCCGTCTCTCATAGCAGAAGTCAATATCGATATCAGGCATGGAAACACGCTCGGGGTTTAAAAAGCGTTCAAAAATAAGGTTGTATTTAATGGGGTCCACATTGGTGATACCAAGACAATAAGCAGCCATGCTGCCTGCGGCCGAGCCTCTGCCGGGGCCGACCATGATGCCGTTGTCTCGGGCATACTTAATAAAGTCCCAGACAATCAGGAAGTAATCAACATACCCCATTTGCCTGATGACTGAAAGCTCGAAGTCCAGGCGTTGAAAGAGCTCCTGATTATTTCCATAGCGTTCATGAAAACCCTTGATGCACTGCATTTTGAGGTAGTCAAACGGGGTTGTATCAGCAGGAACATCGAATTTTGGCAGATGCAGATGGCCAAACTCGATCTCGACATTGCAGGCCTCAGCCACCCTGACGGTGTTTTCCAGTGCTTCGGGGTAGGCTTTGAAATGCTCCCACATCTCCTCCCGGCTCTTTAAGAAAAACTCATCAGTCTGGAACTTCAGGCGATCCGCATCATCAATGCTTTTGCCGGTTTGAATACAGATCAGGATTTCCTGTGCCCGTGCATCCTCACGGTTAAGATAGTGGACGTCATTTGTTGCGATCAGCGGAATACCGGTTTCGTTTGAGAGCCTAACTAATTGGGCATTGACCTCTTTTTGCTCCGGAATGCTGTTGTATTGTAGCTCAAGGTAGAAGCTTCCTTCACCCATGATGGACGCAAGCCTTAATGCAAGGCTTTTTGCACCTTCATAATCGCCATTTAAAAGTCTTTGAGGAATATCACCGCCTAAGCAGGCGCTTAAGGCGATAACGCCTTCATGGTACTGTTCGAGGAGTGTATAGTCAATACGAGGCTTATAATAAAAACCGTCGGTAAAGCCCATTGACACGAGCTTCATGAGGTTACGGTACCCGTCATTATTCTTGGCCAGCAGAATTAAATGCCCCTGATCGGCATCCTGCCGCGGGTCCTTGTCCTTATGATTTCTAGCCGCAGTGTAAACCTCGCAGCCCAAAATAGGCTTGATTCCCTCTTTTTTGCATGCCTTATAGAAATCAATCACGCCGTACATGACACCGTGGTCAGTAATGGCAAGACTATGCATATTGAGCTCTTTGGCGCGCTTAATAAGAGGACTGATGCGGCAGGCACCATCCAGCAGGCTGTATTCTGTATGTAAATGTAAGTGAACAAAATCTTTCAACGTAATACCTCATAAAAGAACATTCTTTCTTTTATTGTACCACATTCAGAACGTTTTGAAGAGCCAAATCGTATTCTGCCTGACTTTTTGCTTTCTCGTCAGGTGCAATGCCATAGCCGTGAATATTGATTTCTCTGACGTTCCAATAGGAATTGACAAGACATAAAGCCACCTTATTTTGCGGATCATCGAAAACCACCTGGCTGACACCCTTTCCAAAGGTATTCTGGCCAATAATCCACGTATCGGGCTGATAAACCTTCAAGCCCAGAGTCAGGAGCTCCGCCGCGCTGGCCGTGTTTTTATCGGTGAGTATGATGATTTTCTTAAAAACAACCTTGTCGGCTGAGGAATAATAGGAGGAGGTATACCCATTTCGATCGATAAAATTTACCGTAACACAGTCCCCCAAAAGGTAATCGAGAATCTCCGAGCAGGCCTTCATATCCCCTCCCGTATTACCTCTGAGGTCAAAAACCAGCACCTTTTGATCCTTATTCTCTATTTTATCTGCCAAACGGACGAAGCTTTTTCCTGTAAGCGGATGAAAAGCCTCAATTCGAAATAGCTCATATTCTTTACCTTTCAAGCTTTGGGTTATGTGCTCGACAGCTGCGGTTTCCTTTTCCTTACTGTATGTCTCGTATTCTGAACCTGTGATAAAATAGCTGAACGGGTCCTGAGGATGAAAAGCCTTGACGGCCGCATCGATATACTCGTTCGCAGCCTTACCATTGGTGCGGCGCAGCTCATCAATGTAAATTCCAAAATCCTCCGTCTGCTGCTGGTAGAGGTAGTTGTCTGATATGAAGTCAGTCAGGCGATCAGACAGGGGAAGCTTCCGTTTGTCAAGCTCATCGCTGAGCCAGAGTGCATCTTCGTTTTGAGGATTGGTGTCTAAAGCTTTCTGCGTATAGGTTTGCGCCTCATCATACCGTTGCTGGTTATAGGAGATCAGCCCCATGTGATAATACACTGTTGAATAGTCATTATACGGGTATGCTAATGCTTTTTCATAGGCATCCTTTGCTTTATCCCACTCATTAAGGGCCTCGTAGCTGCCACCTTGGTAGTAGTATAGGTCAAAATACTGGCAGCCCTGCCTAATTTGCGAGGTACAAGCCTCGAGGCATTCATCAAATCTATTGCTGTTGAAATAAGTCCACAGAATGTTAGTTCTGGCTGGCTGATAGCTCTGGTCAAGTTCATAAGCCTTGTGATAGCATTCTAAAGCCTTATCGTATTCTGTTAGATCGGCATAAACGTTCCCGAGGGCGTTATAAGCAACAGCGTTTTTCTCATCTGCCTCAATGGCCTTATTACAGGTTTCTTTCGCATCCTTATATTTTTTAAGGTTCATCTGGCAATAGGCCAGATCGATCAGAGCGTCCACATCACTGGGAACTAGCTCTAAATAGCTTTTGTAGACTGAAATAGCGGTCTTGTTGTCTCCTTTGGCCTTATGGAAGTCAACGATAGCCGAAACGATGTCACCATTTGTCTTATCATGATAAAGTTCATCGTAAAGAAGGGCCTTTTGCGCCTCTTCTTTTCCTGCCTGGCCCAAACAAGCTGATTTTAGAAGAACACCGGGTACCGAATGGAGATTCTTCCCCAGCATATTGTCAGCCAGAAGCTCTGCTTCTTCCAAGCGGTTGAGGCTTAATAGAACCTCACCGTACTCTCTTGTCAGACTATCGTCATAGGCGTTTTCCGACCGGTAGGCTTCATAGGCCCTGACAGCATTGACATAGTCACCGCTGGCGGAGTCATACCGAGCTTGCTTCAATAATGAATCGGGATCACTGGGAAGTTCTTTTAAGACAGTCTGGGCAGTATTTCCCCCTGCCGCATTCATATTGGGGCCAACGGAATTCATCCCAGTGCAACCGCTTGCTGTTATTAATACGAGGATGAGAAGAAGGACACAGGAAAAACGATTTTTCATAGCTGCTCCTGCCTTATAAAATGTATAAAGGCCTTTTCGGTGACCACGGCATTCATCCTTATGTCATAGCTTTCAAACGGGAGGGCGCTTAACACTTGAAAATCGAAAGCGACGCCAAGCTTATAGGCATCCTTCCTGCATTTTAAAAGAAAGCGGTCATAATAGCCTCTGCCATGGCCCAAGCGATTGCCCGTTTGATCAAAAGCAACGCCGGGAATAAGTATAAGATCTATTTTCTCGGGCTTTATTGCTTTCTTATGAGGAGCCGGCTCTAGTAAACCAAACCTGGCTTGAATAAGGTCTGACCCCAAATGATCGACTGGCACTGCTTCCATGTCATAATTGAGAAGGGTTCTCGGAACACATAAACGCTTTCCAGTATTAATGAGCAAAAGGTTGACCTCTTTAATAGCCACTTCATTGCCATAAGGCATATATGATAAGACAGTCTGGCTCTTTGCGAAAACGTCAGACTCAATGATAGCACTGCAAATAGCTTCAGATGCAGTTCTCGCATATTCTTTCGGGAGGGCTTTTCTCCTAGCCAACATGTCCTCTCTGATTTGTGCTTTATTCAATGCTTTTCACCTCTTAACCATCATCGCACAAATAAGCAAAAGCTATAACAACCACCTTGTTAACGCGCTTTGACCGCTGTTTTTGTGTAAAACAAAAGCGGCCTATTGAGGCCGCCTTATGAGACAATTTGATTAGCCGTTCACCTTAGCACCGCACTTGGAGCAGAAAGCTGTTTCCTTGGTGACTTCTGCGCCGCAGTTAGGGCACTTGGTAGCGTTCTTGAGCTCAAGAACCTTTGCATTAAGCTCAACAACCTTGGCATCGATTTCCTTGATCTGTCCGCAGAGTTCGTCGTAAGCGGAGCCTTCGCCAGCACTGTATGCCTTGTAAACTGCTTCGCCGATCTTGAGGTAAAGATCCTTGATCTTATCCTTTTCGGCACCGATCTGGGAATTCAGCTTTGTGATTTCAATAACGTCCTTACCCTTGTCGGTAATGTTCTTTCCAAATTTCTTAACATCATCTAAAAATGCCATGTTAAAAGACCTCCTTATAGGTTTCTTGTTTATCTGCTTCGATCTGTACTTCTCATACAGTCTTGCCCTTTCACACTACTATCATACCACAGGATTATTGGCCGTAACATTAGAAATTTCTAATTTTTGCTTTTTTTTCGGAGGATTGAGCCTACAGGGAAGTGGCTTGCAGGGATTTTTAGCTCCATCTGAGCATGGGGCGCATGCGCGATGTCATTGCCCTCCTTATCAAGGAGCCTCTCGACCACAAGTTCTGTAGCAGGACCTTCTGGGCTTAGAATTTCGATAGCGTCTCCCCTGCTGAAGCGATTCCTTTGCTCCACCAGCAAGAGTCCGTTTGTCTCATCATATCCGGTGACTAACCCAATAAAATCAAAGCCTCTGTTATAGGAGCTTGTTCCATAGTTATGATCCTCAGCATCGGGCTTTTTAAAGAAGAACCCGGTTGTGAAATCTCGATTACTGACCTTTGCCACCTCTTCACCAAACTTGGGATCGTAAGGCTGCCCGTTATAGTAGGCGTCTATGGCCTCTCGATAGGCCTTAACAATTGTAGCCACATAGAATGAGCTTTTAACGCGTCCCTCGATTTTAAAGCTTGTAATACCTGTCTCTTATACACAT
>JAOABT010000592.1 GCA_026418215.1 Clostridia bacterium
GCCAAAGCCACCAGCTCTTCGCCGGGGTCAGAAATAGCCGGCATGCCGGCATCACTGATGAGGGCGATATTCTGCCCTGCCTTGAGCTTTTCGATCAATTCATGGGCTCGAGAGATGCGGTTATTGTCATGATAGCTGATGAGCGGTTTTTTTATTTCAAGATGATTGAGAAGCTTTAAGGAATGCCGCGTGTCCTCGCAAGCAATGAGATCAGCCTCTTTCAGAGTTCTTACCGCGCGATAGGTGATATCCTCAAGGTTGCCGATGGGGGTTGCGACAAGGGTTAAGCTTCCGTATTTTTGTTCCATAAAGCTTTGTCCGGCAGGTGCCTGTGGATTGATATGAAAGGGCACTGCCTCTGTTCCTCTCTTTATTTTCATGATCAGTATATTAGTAAAATAGCTGAGCATTTTTCACTCTTCCGGCAGCTTTGTGAGGGATTGCTTCACAAAAAGCACCACTTATGAAGAAGCTCAAGCCTAGCAGATGATTGATAGGGCAGGTTTGTCAGGTGCTTATTAAACGTTACTCTTCCGCTTATTTAAAGCGTTAAACTTAGAGCTCAATGGATTTATGTCTTGTGACGTGGCAACTGATATTGACGGCTACCGGCAGTCCGGCGATGTGGGTCGGATAGGTTTCAATATTAACACCCAGAGCGGTCACTCTGCCGCCAAGGCCTGCAGGGCCGATGCCGAGCTTGTTGATGCTTTCCAGCAGCTCCTTCTCCAGGGCTTCATAAAAGGGGTCTGAATGGTTTGAACCCATAGGCCGCATAAGAGCTGACTTGGCCAGAAGGGCCGCCTTCTCCATGCTGCCGCCGATGCCAACGCCTACCACAATGGGCGGACAAGGATTGGCTCCGGCCTGACTGACCGTATCCACAACGAATTTCTTGACTCCCTCGACACCGTCGGACGGCTTCAGCATTTTAAGAGCGCTCATGTTCTCGCTCCCAAAGCCTTTTGGCGCGACGTCTATCTTCAAGGTATCCCCTTCGACCAGCTTATAGTGGATGACTGCGGGGGTATTGTCACCAGTATTCTTGCGATTGATGGGGTCGCCAACCACCGAGTTACGTAAAAAGCCCTTTTTATAGCCTCGGCGAACACCCTCATTCAAGGCATTTTCAAGACTTCCGCCCGTAATATGGACATCCTGGCCTACCTCAACAAACAAAATGGCCATACCCGTGTCCTGACAAATGGCAAGTTTTTCATTGGAGGCGATGTCCGCATTTCTGATAAGGCTTTCAATAATTGAGCGGCCGGTATCGGACTCCTCCTTGGATACAGCCTTGACAAGTGCATCTTTGATATCATCGTTTAAAAAAATATTAGCTTCGATGCACAGCTTCTCGACAGCATCGGTTATGGCAGATACTTCAATGATTCTCATTTTGACCTCTCCTCATGGTTTACAAACGTTGTATCTCAATATCCCCCTGCATAAGATCGCCGACGATCTTCATGCTGAGGTGATACGTTTTCTCAAGATGCCTGATGTTCTCCCTTTTCTGGCCTATGGCTTTGGATACTAAATTCGGGCGCGTCCTCACCAACAGACACTCACCTTGCTCTGGTTTTATCTGTTCAATTTTCTGCTTTAGCGTCTCCAGTATGAGCCGGGACTCTACAAGCTCTCCAAAGGCAGGATGATAGGGGCCTGCAACAAGAGAGCTCTCCAGGCCTTCAGCCGCCTGCAGGCCGATTCTAAGGATGGTTATACCGGCTTTTTTATATAGCGGAACCAGCTTTGAACACCATTGAATTGCCTCCTCGAGAGTCAGCGGGGCATATTCACCCTTTATATACATCCTGTCTCTTATACACAT
>JAOABT010000650.1 GCA_026418215.1 Clostridia bacterium
AGATGTGTATAAGAGACAGGAGAGAACACTATGTCAAACCCAGCGTAAAGCGCAAGAAGAAATCCGAGGCTGCGAGGAAGAGAAAAGCAAAGTAAGGGGAGATTCGAATGTCCCTTAAGGAAAGACTGTTGAATGATTTAAAGGATGCCATGAAGGATAAGGATATCATCCGAAAGGATACCATCCAACTCATTCGTGCAGGTGTCTTGAAAATCGAAAAGGATAAGCAAATCACGCTTGAGGACGACGGCGTAGCCGAAGTTATCGCGAAAGAACTCAAAAGTGCAAAAGATGCCCTTTCCGAGTTTGAAAAATCAGACCGTGAGGATCTGATCAGTAAAGCAAAGCGTGAGATCGAGATCATTCAGCAGTACATGCCCGAGCAGTTGACCGCAGAGCAAATAGAGGCTATCGTGAAAGAGGCCATTTTAGAAACAGGTGCTCTATCCGCTAAAGATATGGGCAAGGTTATGAAAGCTGTTATGCCAAAGGTCAAAGGCCGATCAGACGGAAATCTGGTCAATACAATAGTCAAGAAGTTATTACCATAAACGAAAAGCCCGGAGCAAAACCGGGCTTTTTCAATTATCAGCATTGATATAGAGACTTAACTTAAACTTAGCCTCATTCTATTAAAAGTCGAATAGAGTAATAGAGCAAGCAAGATAAGGCTGCTGATGGTCCAGTAACTAGCCTTATTGTAGTAGAAAATTAGAATAGGATAATAAAGCAAGAAATATAAGGCTGCTCAATTGTCCGGAAGCTAACCTAATTGTAATCGAATATTAGAATAGAGCTGCAAATCAAGGAAAAAGTGGTTATGTGGCGGCATGGTCAAGGCTTTGCACGAGATAGCTTGCATATCCCTTGATACAAGCCGCCTTGAACCTTTATTTTACGGGGAGCAAAATGGAGAATTATTTTCTTGGCAGCGGAAAACGCTGGGTTTTCTCAGAATGTCCGGAGCGTGTGAGCCTCGGTTTTAAGCAGGACGTTCCGGAGCTTCTGCAAAAGCTGCTCTTTCAAAGAAAGATTACCAATAAAGAAGAAGCGATCACTTTCTTAAACCCAACATTGGAAGCCTTGCATGATCCTTTTTTAATGGAGGGCATGGACCTGGCGGCTGATCGCATCATTAGGGCGATTACACAAAAAGAGAGGATTCTGGTTTATGGAGATTACGATGTAGACGGCGTCTCGGCCACCTCGATTTTGGTGCAATTCTTTGAATCCATGAATGCCCCTATCGAATACTACATACCGGATCGTGTCGATGAAGGCTACGGAATATCAGATGCCGCCGTAGACTATATTTCATCCCACGATTTTGAACTTGTGATTACTGTAGACTGCGGTATCACCGCACGTTTCCAAGTTGATGCGATTTACGAGCGCTACTCCCAAAAAGGGAAAACTATAGATATTATCATTACCGACCACCACCAGTGGAACGAGCAGTTAATGCCCGAAGCCCTAGTGGTATTAAATCCGCATATTCCTACGAGCCGTTACCCTTTTAAGAATTTATGCGGTGCAGGACTTGCCTTAAAGCTCGTTCAAGCTATCGGTGCCAAGCTTCAAAAACCCAACGCCTATCATGATTATTTGGATTTGGCCGCCTTAGCGACGATTGCCGACATCGTGGAATTGAACGGCGAAAATCGCATCATTACCAAGTTTGGGATTGAAAAAATTGTCAAGAATCCAAGCATTGGGATGCAAGCGCTTTTGAAGGCCGCTGGCGTTGAAAGCCTGGTGGACTCCTACCGCGTATCCTTCGCATTGGCGCCGAGAGTCAATGCAGCTGGGCGAATGGGGGACGCGAAGCGGGCTGTGAGTCTTTTTACAACAAAAGACCTCAGTGAGGCTGAAAAGATTGCCCTGCTTCTTAATGAATCCAATACCAAAAGGCAGGAAGTCCAGGATCAAATCTTTAAATCGGCTGTTCAAGTCATTGAGAAGGATGCCCGCTATCGAACTGAAAAGGTCCTGGTCGTTCACGGAACAGGCTGGCACCATGGGGTGATAGGTATCGTTGCCTCAAAGCTTGTGGACCGCTACCATAAGCCGGCCATTGTTTTATCTGTCGAGGAAGATAAAGCGGTAGGCTCAGGCCGCAGCATTGAAGGCTTCAACCTATTCAGCGCCATGGAAGCTGTGTCCAATCTGCTTGTGAAATACGGAGGCCATGAACAGGCCGGCGGTTTGACGCTGATGGCCGAGGACATTGAGTATTTCAGGGTACGTATCAATGCGTATGCCGATGATTTGATCCAGCAGGAGATGCTTCAGCCCACCATGACCATTCATCTTCCCGTTAACGGTAAAGAAGTAAATCTCCGGACGGCCAAGCTCTTATCAAGACTGGAGCCCTTTGGATCAGGAAATCAAATGCCCTTGTTCTGCCTTAAAGGGGCTGTCATTCTCAATAAAAAGGTCATTGGAAACGGTAAGCACCTTAAGCTCACGCTGGGCATGGAGGGGCAGCCCGTTGAAGGTGTTTACTTTAATAAGGGCGAGCTAGATAAGGCCATTGTACTCGGTGACAAGGTGGATGTTGTATTTAGTCAGGAGGTCAATGTTTGGCAGAATTCGGAGACGCTCCAGCTAAAGCTTTACGATCTGCGGCTTGAAGAAGCCAAGATTAATCGCAATCGTTTTTTGGTCAAGCTTGCGCGACAGGTTGAATGTCTTGATTGTGACGAAAATTGGCTTTATAATGGGATTATTGATGAAACAGTGAGTTTGGACGATATTAAAGTAAACAGGGACGACCTGGTCATCATATACAGATATATAACGAAGACAGAGATTAAAGCCTTCTCCCTGGCCGAACTGTTTATCCATGCCAGAACCCTTGAACAGGAATCAAAAAGGAATATCAATTGCTTCAAGCTGTTAACGGCTCTTCTGGTATTTGATGAATTGGAGCTTCTGAGCCTGGAATTGCAGCAAGACGGCTCTTATAAGGTGACATGGGCAGACAACGCAAGAAAGGTCAACCTAGAGGATTCCGAGATACTTGATTGGCTAAGGGAGGCAACAGAAGGCTTATCCAGGTGGAAACGATGATTGATGAATACCTCAAGCTGAGAGATCTCATAACGAAATATAAAGCCAATCCCAATCTTGACCTCATCGAGAAGGCCTACCATTTGTCCAAAAAGGCCCACGAGGGTCAGGAGCGTGTTTCCGGCGATCCTTATATCATCCATCCTGTCGAGGTCGGGTATATTCTGGCTGAGCTTGAAATGGATGAATCCTCCATCGCGGCCGGAATTCTGCACGACACCATCGAGGATACCACCTTTACCTACGAGGAAATCAAGAAAGAGTTCGGCGAAGAAATCGCTGAGCTCGTCGACGGTGTCACCAAGCTTACCAAAATTCCCTACACCACAAAGCAGGAAATCCAAGCCGAGAATTTCAGAAAAATGTTTTTGGCAATGGCCAAGGATATCCGCGTCGTTATCATCAAGCTGGCAGACCGCCTGCACAATATGAGAACCCTCAAATTCATGACCAAGGACAAACAGCTTGAAAAGGCCCGTGAGACCATGGAAATCTACGCGCCTCTGGCGCATCGCCTTGGTATTCATAAGATCAAGTGGGAGCTTGAAGACTTGAGCTTCCGCTATATTGATGAGAAGAATTACTATGATCTTGTCGAAAAAATAGCAAAAAAGCGCCGAGAACGCGAGGAATACATCAATAACATCATTGAGGTTGTCAAAAAGAAGGCGGAAGAGGTTGAAATCGTGGCCGATATCGAAGGCCGCGCCAAGCATCTCTACAGCATCTTCAAGAAGATGACCAGCCAAAACAAGACCATTGAACAAATCTACGATCTTTTCGCCATTCGCGTCATGGTTGACTCGGTTAAGGATTGCTATGCTGTGCTCGGCCTCATGCATGAGCTTTTCAAGCCCATGCCCGGTCGTTTCAAGGACTATATCTCCATGCCTAAGCCCAATATGTACCAGTCGCTCCATTCGACGGTTATTGGCCCGGAAGGCATTCCCTTTGAGGTTCAGATTCGAACCTGGGAGATGCACAGAGTGGCCGAAGTCGGTATTGCGGCTCACTGGCAGTACAAGGAAGGCGGACACGAAGCCAAATCCTATTCGGAAAAGCTCTCCTGGCTCCGTCAGATTATCGATTGGCAGAAGGAAGCGCATGATGCCGATGAATTCATGGAGAATCTCAAGATCGACCTCTTTACCGACGAGGTCTTTGTTTTCACGCCCAAGGGTGATGTGAAGAACCTGCGCGCGGGCTCCACGCCAATTGACTTTGCCTACTCCATTCACAGCGCCATCGGTAACCGTATGATCGGCGCCAAGATCAATGGGCGCATCGTCAATCTGGACTACGAGCTCAAAAACGGTGATATCATCGAGGTCATTACCTCCAGTGCCAGCAATGGCCCCAGCAGGGACTGGCTTAAGGTTGCCAAGACCTCTCAGGCCAGAAACAAGATCAATCAATGGTTTAAGAAGGAAAAACGCGAGGAGAATGTCGAGCAGGGCAAGGAAATCTTTGAAAAAGAGGTTAAAAAGGCCGGCCTGACCATGAGCCAGGTATCAAAAAGCGAGATTCTCGAAAGCATTCTTAGAAAATACAGCTTTCATAATATTGAAGACCTGTTTGCAGCCATTGCCCTTGGTGCTATAGCGGCTACAAAGATCACATCGAAGCTCAAGGATGAATACAGAAAAACCCTGCCTCCGGAAGAACAGACCACCATGCTTCTGGATCAAATTGAAAAGGAAAACAAGAAGAAGAGCAAAGCGATTCCTGAAAGCGGAGTGGTGGTCAAGGGCATCGATAACTGTCTGGTGAGGCTGTCACGCTGCTGCAATCCCGTTCCGGGGGACGATATCATCGGGTATATTACAAGAGGCCGCGGCGTTTCCGTTCACAGGGCCGTCTGTTCAAACGTGCAGAATACCATCATCGACGGTGATGCCCGCTTAATTGATGTTTACTGGTATAAGAATGTTTCACAGAATGTATCCTATCTGGCGGAGATCACTTTAAAGGCTCACGACAGACCGGGGCTGATTGTGGAGATTACCAATGCCATCGGTGAATCGAGAATTCCCTTGAGGGCCATCAATGCGAGAACCTCAAAGGATTCATCTGCCTTTATGCATATGACGCTTGAAATCAATAATACCGACCAATTGGACCGTATTATTGCCAAGATCAGCCGTATAAAGGATGTCTTCGAGATTTCTAGAAACAAATGAGGTGCTGGCTTTGCGGGCAGTCATACAAAGGGTTAAAAGAGCAGAGGTCAGAGTTGACGGTCAGGTTACAGGGAGAATAGGCCGTGGAATCCTTGTCTTATTGGGTGTGGGCCAGGGAGATGATCGAAAAGATTTGGAATACCTGGCTGAGAAAATCATCAACCTGAGAATTTTTGAGGATGCCGAGGACAAAATGAACCTATCCCTGCTGGATGTGAAGGGCGGTATTCTCGTGGTATCGCAGTTTACGCTTTATGGGGACTGCAGGAAGGGAAAGCGCCCCAGCTACTCGGATGCCGCAAGACCCGAAGAAGCCAAGCGCTTCTACGAGGACTTTATTGCCTACATCTGTGAGAAGTACGCTCTGGATGTTCAAACCGGCGTGTTTCAGGCCATGATGGATGTGGATTTTATCAATGACGGGCCTGTCACCCTGCTTCTGGACAGCAAAAAGAACTTTTAGCTGAGAATTTATCTAAACATTATTCTTGGCTTACGACACAAGCTATGAAGATATTATGAAGAGATATGAGGCACATATGCAGCTTACAGTTTTACCGCATGGTATGATTGACTCAAACACCTATATCCTCT
>JAOABT010000657.1 GCA_026418215.1 Clostridia bacterium
GGGGCCTATACCCTCTCCATCAGGATTCACAAAATTATGCAGGTATTCTGTGGTATCAATGGGTTTTGTTCCTGTGTTATCGAGCGTATAGCGAACTTCCATCCGGTTATCGGCCACACTTATTTCCTTACGGATTTGCGCTGCATAGCCATTGCAAGCATGGGGCTTCGCTAGAAATACAACGCTGTCGGGGCGGGTCTCAACCTCGAATTCAAACGGAGATACCTCGTAGGGCTTGTAAAAGTTATAGGGCTCTTCGCTGTACCGTTTTAAAAGGCCCACCCCGAGCTTGGGAAAATATTCCCCAACCCTGGCTTCGTCATAACCGATGGGCTCATGTATGCCAAACTCATTGCAAAGGCCTCTGCCGCCGCTGCCATAGCCGGGCCGGCGGGATTCGTCGGCACAAAACCGATGGGTCTTGTCAAAGATTATTTCAGTGATAAAACCCGTCCAGTCAAAACGTGATCCGCTGTAAAAGCTTCCGGGCCGTGACAGCTCAACTTCCAGTCTGCCGCTGCTGATCTTAATGTTATCCACAGGATTGCCCCCTCTTTTTACTTTAGTCTTACCCTCAAATTATAAATCCCGCTAGACCCGTCCACAAGGGAATATTGGCCTTTTTTAGCGGATTTATCCCATTGGCTCAACCGGTTTAGTCAATAGGCATAAAAAAGCCTACGATATTTCGTCATAAACCGCATAGATATCTGAGAATTCAATGTTTATGCGGCTCACCGCACCCGCCAGAGAATTAAGCGAAGCCTTCTTCTGATCGGAAAGCTCCTGGCCCGTCATGAGCTTGGGCTCCTCCACTGTACGCATGGGAATCTGGATATCAAAGGTGGTTCCTTTTCCGAGCTCACTGGCAACGCTTATGATCCCGCCATGGGCTTCGACCAGCGCTTTCACAAGAGAAAGCCCTATGCCACTGCCCTCCTGATTTCGATTGAAGGGATTATCCAACTGCTTGAAGCGGTCAAAAATGGTGATAAGCTTATCTTTTGGAATACCCGTGCCTGTGTCGGCCACAGACAATTGGATAAAATCTTTTTTCTCAGACAGGGTGACGATAATCGAACCGTTTTTATCGGTAAATTTAATGGCGTTCGAGATAAGATTGAGAAGTATCCGTTCCATCATATCGGGATCGCAGGCCATGATTTTTGACGAAACCTCGGACCTGAAGCTTAAGGTGATACCCTTGGCTTCCGCAAAGCGCTGGACCGACAGCGTAATGTCTGAAACAAGCGAAACCATGTCATAGTTTTTAAGCTTGAGCTTTAGAAAACCTCCGTCGTACCTGCTGATATCAATGAGATTGGAGGTGAGCCGCATGATGCGGTAACAGTTCTGTCGTATGATGCGCATCTGCTTGTCGATCTTGCTTCTGTAGGATTCCAGGTCAAGCGTGGGATTAAAGTGCTCAATGAGCTGAACCGACGCAAAAATGACATTTAGAGGAGTTTTGAGCTCATGGGACATGTCTGCAAAAAATTGTGTTTTGGTGTGGCTCCACTGCTCGATGCTTTCAGCCATTTTATCAAAGGCCTCTGCAGCCAGCTCATTTTCATCGTTGCTTTTGCCCTTGATATAGGTTCGCGCCGAGAAGTCGCCCTCCATGATGCGCTTTGCTGCTGATCGCAGTGTATTGATGGGCCTTAGTAGATTATTGCCCAGGCAATAAGCCATCACGCACGATGCCAAAATAACCACGCCCAGAATCAATAAGTCGCAGCCAAGCTGTGTATAGAAGGTGGAAAGCGCATCATAGCGGGGCGACGATACCATACAAACCCATCCGATAGGCTTTATGGGGGAACTGACACTCATAAAAGCCGTTTTTTCCTGCTGGGGTTTATCCTTAAGACAGCTGACCGTTTCGCCTTGAAGTGCCCTAACTACATTTTTGTCGCTAAGAAGGCTGATTTCCTTGTCGGGGGTTTTTTTCGTATCACTTCTATATACAATAACGCCTCGGGAATCAAGCAATGCATAATGGCTGTTGCTGTTTGACAGGTTAGGAAGTCTTGATTCAAGCTCGTTAACATCGATCACAGCCGTTACGATGCCTTGGAGCTCACCTCCCCTTCTTATGGCTTTGGCTACGGGTATGATGTATTCATGAGGCTCTACAAGGCTTTGGACAAGATCGGAAACCACCCTGTCTTCCCCATTTTGGAGCTTTTTGATATAATTCCTGTCTGTCAATTCAATTTTTGTCATGCGGTTATCGGTAGAGGCTATGACATAGCCTCCGCTAGCGATCCAATTCATGCGAAGAACCCCGCCATGCTTGGATTGAATTGTGTTAAGGTACATTACCATGTCCTTGACGGAAAGCGCGGGATTACTGGCAAAATAGGAGCCGATAAGGTCTTCGAGTACCCATATCTCCTCAATATAATTGATGAACGCAGTAGAAACCGCCTGCGATAAATTTTCGTAGGTCTCAAAAACGCCCTGTACCTTGTTGTTATAGTAGCTGGAAATACTTATGGCACGTAAAGTGACGAGCGGAATAAGTATGGCTGACACAAAAATAAGAAGCTTGACACGGATACTCATATTTCTTAACATATTCCCTCCTGGAAAAAAGGAAACTCTCTCTATCTAGGTGGTTTATGCGAAACATGTGTCCTCAAAGCTGTATACCCGATGAAAAAGAACGCTTTTTTATATTTATTCCCGTTACGGCTATAATGCTAACAAATATTTGCTAATTCTACCAGTAGATTAAAGTCTCAAGCATTATAAAAAAACCATAAAAAGCTTGATTATAAGCGGGTTATCACTAAATCAAAAAATGTATCGTTTCAATTCCGGGTGTTTGGTATTTCCCTATTCGCCGGAAGGGATGATTGTTATAGCCGCCGGGCCTGTATTCTGTACGAATGGGGAATGGTATTTTTCGATAGACCCTGTGGTGGCAGCCTCGGGTTTGGTGCCGTCATCAGCCCTTGCCCCCATGCCGAAAAAAATCAAAAGCCAATATAGAATGAGCCCTGCAAGCAGAGCTCGCAATACCATAATCATGACGTTATATTTATTTTTATTTGCCCTGTCCGCTATCATCTTCTATCCTTATTCCAAATATGATGGGCTATTCGCGCCGGGGCGCCCAGCTCTTCTCATAACCCTCGCTGATGATTTGCTGCGTATTGTAGCCCGGCGAATTAACCGGTGTCCAGCTTACAGTCCAGGCATTATTCGACCTGGAAAGGACAAATTTTCCGCCCGATTGCGGGGGCGGGTAAACATTGTTTGTAAAGCTTTTCTTCACATAGCTGTCTACGATGGTCAGGGATTTGGATTTTGTAGCTCCCTCGGCCACCTTGGCCAAACGGATGATCTCCATGGCCAGAGTGCCATCGGACTTTACACGGGAGCGGTTTTGGTAGTCAGCATATTTCGGAATAGCAATGACCGCAAGGACTCCCATGACGGCTATTACAGCTATAAGCTCGACAAGCGTAAAGGCTTTTCTGCTTTTTGTCTCCCTATCCATGCTGCCCCCTTGTTACGCAAATTTCGGTCATTTGACCTTTTTCATAGGATTAGTATGTGCTTTGCCGCAGGTGTTATTCTTTTGCATTCCAGCTCAAAGTTGTGTCAAATACTGTATTTGGAACGATTTTTGAACGGCTTTTAAAGCTTTGGGCCCCGGCGAGGTCACTCATCCTGTAAAGATGATAAGCAGGGCAGTTCGTATCCACATACATGTCAAAGCCCGCAACTGCCGCCCTTACGCAAAAATGACGGTCTTCGCCCCTAAAGCTCAGGTTTGGAATGCGGACGTACCGTACAGGGCTTGAAAGGACACTTTTATGAAAAAGCGTGCAGCCTCCAAGGCCTCCAACCCGATAAACGCCAGGTATTCGAAGCATAGTGTGAAAAGCATGGGTTCTTTTCTTTATTTCCTGAGAACTAACCTGCTCCAAATCCCCGATTTCATACTGGGTGTAGTCTGTCTCTTATACACATCTGACGCT